>JAAWQS010000043.1 GCA_022800665.1 Oscillospiraceae bacterium | reverse complement strand
TCTCAGCAAAGATTATGAAATTTCCGTCTCTTCCGCTGAGACTATGGTCAAAATCTCCCATTTCCTCACCTTGCTCAAACGATTATGAATACAGGTTCTGAGTCTTTTCCAATAGAGGCGCAGGGACGGTTTGCTTATTTTTATGAAGAATGAGGAGAAGAAAACATGAAGAAAAAAATCAGCTTGCCTATGCAGATCCTGATCGCGCTGATCCTGGGGATCGTCGTCGGCTTTGCCTGCTACGCGATGCAGGTACCCGACTTTACCACCAACTATCTGAAACCCTTTGGCGACATCTTTGTCAATCTGCTCAAATTCATCGTCGTGCCGGTGGTCCTGCTGAGCATGATTGACGGCATTCTGTCTATGGGCGACATGAAGAAGGTCGGCTCCGTAGGCGTCAAGACCCTGGTATACTTTATGACCACCAGCGCCATTGCCTGCGTCATCGGCCTGACAGTGGCAAACCTGTTCAACAGCGCGCATCTCTTCCCGGTTCTCTCCGCGTCGGACGCATCCTACGCCGGCGGCGAATTCCAGGGCTTTATGAGCACGCTGGTAGGCATCTTCCCCACCAATATGTGGGACGCCTTCCACAACGCGAATATGCTCCAGATTATTGTGATCGCACTGTTTTTCGGCGGCTCCATCATGGCGGCGGGGGAGAAAGCCCGGCTGGTCCAGGACATCGTATCCGCCTTCTATGCGGTCATTGAGAAGCTGATGGGCTTTATCATCAGCCTCAGTCCCATCGGCGTGTTTACCTACATGGCCTGGGTGGTTGCCACGGAGGGTCCGGAGATCGTCGGCAATCTGGCTATCGTCATCCTCTGCGCCTATGCCGGCTACTTCATCCACGCCGCCCTGGTCTACTCCCTGTCCGCCCAGTTCCTGGCGGGCATGAGTCCGCTGGCATTTTTCAAGGGCGCGTTTGCCGCCATGATGTTCGCCTTTACCTCCACCTCCTCCGCCGCCACGCTGCCAGTGTCCAAGGAGTGCGCGGACAACATGGGCGCGGATTCGGACATTTCCTCCTTCGTCCTGCCCCTGGGCGCGACCATCAATATGAACGGCACCGCTATCTATCAGTGCGTTGTGACCGTGTTCCTGGCCTCCTGCGCGGGCATCCAGCTGACCCTCAGCCAGATGGTTATTGTGGTGGCCACGGCGACCCTCTCCGCCATCGGCACGGCGGGTACCCCCGGCGCGGGGCTGATTATGCTGACCATGGTCCTCTCCACCCTGGGCATTCCAGTGGATTACATCGGACTGGTGCTGGCGGTTGACAGGCTCTTCGATATGGGCCGCAGCTGCCTGAACGTAACCGGCGACATTGCCTGCGCAGTGTTCGTGAGCAGATGGGAGGGCCGGAAAGCCGCAAGACGCTGACCGCTCAGGGGGAGAGCAGCGCTGGAACCGGCGCGTCCAGCTCCAGGGAGTCCGGCGTCACCCGGCAGTCGTAGGCCAGTACCGACACGCCCGCGGCGGCGGCCTCCCGCAGAGCCTGGCCAAAGGCGGGATGCGCGGCGTCGTTGGGCCGGAAGCAGACGGCTCCCTTCATTTGAATGACAAAGAAAACCGCCGCCCGGCAGCCCTGCTCTACCGCCCGCATGAGGCCGCGCAGGTGTTTGACGCCCCGCTGGGTCGGGGCGTCCGGGAAGCGGACCTCGCCATGCTCCTCCAGGGTGACGCCCTTGACCTCCACAAAACAGGGGCCGTCCCCGTCTTCCAGGAGGAAGTCGAAGCGGGAGTCCTCCCAGGTGTACTCCGGGCGGATTCGGGTGGGGGCGGGCAGGAACCGGCCCGCCTCCGCCCACTCCCCGAACACCTTGTTGGGGGCCTGGGCGTCCATATTGATGAGCAGGCCGTTTTTGTCCACGGCAATCAGGTCATACTGGGTTTTCCGTGCGGGATTTGCGGCCCGCTCCAGATAGACAGCCGCGCCGGGAGTCAGCAGCTCCCGGCAGCGGCCTGTATTTTTGACGTGGCAGACCTGGACGGCCCCGTCGATTTCCACGTGGGCGATGAAGCGGTTCGGGCGGCTGATAAAGCGGCCCGGAACGACGGTTTGATAGCGCATAGCGGTACTCCTCCTGCTGTAATGCCGCCAGTATACCATATTTCCCTGCCGCTGTACAGCGGGGTGGACGGACGCTTTTGCCGCCGCGGCTGTGTGTCCGCCGCATGTGGACACATGGACGAACCAGCTAAAAAGTTGTCGGAAATATGGCAGAAAAAGCCTTGAACTTTTCAAAACGGTTTGGTATAATGAAAACATCTTTGCTTTGACGGGAACCTGCCGGTTCCCGTCTGACACCACGGGCGCGGACCCGCCGGAAAGCGGCCTCCGCGCACCACGAAAAGAAGGAGGGAAGATCCTAATGGATGTATCGAGTGGTTTCGTTGTCCTGATGGGTATCGGAACCGTCTTCTTCGGCTTGATCTGCATCATCGTCCTGAGCATGGCCATGAGCGCCATCTGCCGGTCGATGGGCGGCGCTGCGCCTGTTGTCGCCGCGCCTGCCGCACCCGCAGCTCCCGCCGCGAGAACCGACGCGATTCCGAACCGGCAAGCCATGATCGCCGCCATATCTGCCGCCATTGCGGAGGATATGGGGACCGACATCTCTGGCATACGCATTCTGTCTGTCAAAAAATTATAATTTTTAGGAGAGAAAAGAGTCATGAAAAAGTATAAGGTGAATGTGAACGGCACTGTCTATGAAATCACCGTCGAGGCGATGGATGGTGCCGCCCCCGTGGCCGCTGCTCCTGCCGCCGCCGCTCCCGCCCCGGCTGCCGCCGCCCCTGCCGGCGGTGAGAAGGTGACTTCCCCCATGCCCGGCACCATTCTGGACGTGCGCGTGCAGAACGGCTCCGCCGTGAAGAAGGGCGACATCCTCTTTATTCTGGAAGCCATGAAGATGGAGAACGAGATCATGGCCCCCTGCGACGGCACCGCCGCTTCCGTCAGCGTCACCAAGGGCGCAACCGTGGAGTCCGGCTCGCTGCTGTGCGTGCTCGGTTAAGGCCGCCCGCCAGGAGGGTAAATTTATGGAAGCTATTATGAACTTTATCCAGGAGACCGGCTTCTACCGCATTGCCACCGGCGACTGGAAGGTGCTGATCATGATGGTCATCTCCTTCGTCCTGCTGTATCTGGCAATCGTGAAGAAGTTCGAGCCCCTCCTGCTGCTGCCGATTGCCTTCGGTATGCTGATTACCAACCTGCCCGGCGCGGGCATGTACCATGAGATCCTCTTCGCCGGCGGACACGTAAACTGGTCCTTCTTCGGCGGCTCCCCCATTACCGCCGAGTTTTTGGCGGAGCTGGAGGAGCTGGGCGTATCGGAGGCGGTGCGCAGTACCGTTTCCGTTGGGGAGACCATCTCCGTGGGCCTCATCGACGTGCTGTATCTGGGCGTCAAGCTGGGCATCTACCCCTGCCTGATCTTCATGGGCGTGGGCGCAGGCACCGACTTCGGCCCCCTGATCGCCAACCCCAAGACCCTGCTGCTGGGCGCTGCCGCGCAGCTGGGCATCTTCATGACCTATGTGGGCTGTCGTGTTTCCGGCCTGTTCACCTATGCCCAGGCCGCCTCCATCGGCATCATCGGCGGCGCGGACGGCCCTACCGCCATCTTCGTCACCAGCCGTCTTGCCCCTGAGCTGCTGGGCCCCATTGCCGTGGCTGCATACAGCTATATGGCCCTGGTGCCGGTCATCCAGCCCCCCATTATGCGCCTGCTGACCACGGCGGAGGAGCGCAAAATCGTTATGCGCCCCCTGCGGGAGGTCTCCAAGCGGGAAAAGATCATTTTCCCCGTCATGGTCACTGTCTTCGTGGCCCTGCTGGTCCCCTCTGCCGGTCCCCTGATCGCCTGCCTGATGCTGGGCAACCTGTTCAAAGAGTCCGGCGTTGTGGAGCGTCTGAATAAGACCGCCCAGAACGAGCTGATGAATATTGTCACCATCTTCCTGGGCATCTCCGTGGGCGCCACCGCTACCGCCACCACCTTCCTGTCCCTGCAGACCATCGCCATCATGTTCATGGGCGTTGTGGCCTTCGGCTTCGGTACCGCCGGCGGCGTGGTGCTGGCTAAGATTATGAACCTCTTCCTGAAGGAGAAGATCAATCCTCTGATCGGCTCCGCCGGCGTGTCCGCCGTGCCGATGGCGGCCCGCGTCTCCCAGGTGGAGGGCCAGAAGGCGAATCCCGCCAACTTCCTGCTGATGCACGCCATGGGTCCCAACGTGGCCGGCGTGATCGGTTCCGCAATTGCCGCCGGCGTGCTGATGGCGCTGTTCGGCTAATGAGAGGAGAAGGTGCAAATGGCTAATAAAAAGCAAACGCCGGAGAAGGCTCCGGCTCCCGTCAAGAAAGCTCCCCAGACCATGGAGTTCCTGTCCAAGAAGCCCCTGCTGATTACGGACACCATCCTCCGCGACGCCCACCAGTCCCAGGCCGCCACCCGCATGACCATCGAGGACATGCTGCCTGCCTGCGAGATTCTGGACTCTATCGGCTATTACTCCCTGGAGTGCTGGGGCGGCGCGACCTTCGACGTGTGTATGCGCTTCCTCAACGAGGACCCCTGGGAGCGGCTGCGCACCCTGCGCAAACATCTGCCCAACACCAAGCTGCAGATGCTCTTCCGCGGCCAGAACATCCTGGGCTATAAGCACTACGCCGACGACGTGGTGGACGCTTTCTGCCGCAAGAGCGTGGAAAATGGCATCGACATCATCCGTATTTTCGACGCCCTCAACGATATCCGCAATCTGGAGCAGGCCATCAAGTCCACCAAGAAGTACGGCGGCACCGTGGAGGCGACCCTGAGCTACACCATCTCCCCCATCCACAACGAGGATTACTTCGTGAAGATGGCCAAGGAGCTGGAGCAGATGGGCGCGGATACCCTGTGCATCAAGGACATGGCCAACCTCCTGCTGCCCATGGACTGCTACAGTCTGGTCAAGCGGCTGAAGGAGAGCGTGGATATGCCCATCCACCTCCACACCCACAACACCACCGGCACCGGCGACATGGTGTACCTGATGGCGGCGTACGCGGGTGTGGACATTGTGGACACCGCCCTCAGCCCCCTGGCAAACGGCACCGCCCAGCCCGCTACCGAGTCCCTGGTGGCGACCCTGCAGGGTACGGTCCGCGACACCGGCCTGGACCTGAACAAGATGAGCGACGCGGCGGTCCACTTCCGCAAGGTGGCGGAGCGGCTGAAGAGCGCCGGCTCCCTGGACCCCAAGGTGCTGAACGTGGACACCAACACCCTGCTCTATCAGGTCCCCGGCGGAATGTTGTCCAACCTGATCAGCCAGCTGAAGCAGGCGGGCAAGGAGGACAAGTATTACGACGTGCTGGCGGAAATCCCCCGCGTCCGCGAGGACTACGGCTATCCCCCGCTGGTGACGCCCTCCTCCCAGATTGTCGGTACCCAGGCCGTGATGAACATTATCATGGGCGAGCGGTACAAGACCTTCACCAAGGAGTCCCGCGCGGTGCTGAAGGGCGAATACGGCGCGCTGCCCGGCAAGGTGAACGAGGCTGTCCGGGCCAAGGCCGGCATCAAGCCGGAGGACGTGATCACCTGCCGTCCGGCAGACCAGCTGGAGCCTGAGCTGGAGAAGTACAAGGCGGAGTACAAGGACCTGGCCAAGAGCGAAGAAGATGTCCTGAGCCTGGCCCTGTTCCCCCAGGTCGCGCCTAAGTTCCTGGCCTGGCGGGATGGTCCCCACGACGAGCCGGCGGCTGCTCCCGCCCCTGCAAAGCAGGCGGACCCCAACGCCGTCCGCGAACTGTATGTGGATGACAAGAGCATTTAATCAATAAACCGGCAGAGCCGCCGGGGGAACCAAATCCCCCGGCGGCTCTTTTGTCTGTATGACCGCTACAGATGCTTCCGCAGCTTTTCCTTCTCCACAATCTCCACCCGGCCCCGCTGCAGGGCGACCGCCCCCTCCTCGGACAGATATTTCAGCACCTTGGAGACCACCTCCCTGGCGCTGCCGATATTCCGGGCGATCTCGTCATGGGTCATATGTAACACGGGCTGATTCCTGCGCACCATCTCGTCCCACAGGAAGATTGCAACCCGGCGGTCCGCCCCCATAAACAGAATCTGCTGCATCATCCACATCACATCGGAAAACCGCTCCGCCGCCTGCTTGTACATATACAGCCCCACATAGGGATTGTCCTCCATAATCGGATGCAGCACACCGGCTGGAATCACAGCGGCCTGGGTGTTCTCTGCCGCCTCAATCAGCAGGTCAAACTGAATCGAGTCCAGCAGGCACGACGCGGACAACACGCAATTTTCTCCCTCATGAATCCGGAACAGCGTAACTTCCCGGCCCTCGTCGGAAACAATATAGACCCGCAGCAGTCCCGACAGCACGAGAATCGCGCCCTTACACCCCATATCCGAACGGTGGATATGCTCCCCCTTCCCGTAGGCCGCCAGTGTGCAGCCCGCCAGAATGCGCTCCCGTTCCTCTCCGGACAGCTTCCCCCAAAAGGGATATGCCGCCGCAAGCATAGATTCGTTCATTCCGCACGCCTCCTTCCCCCATAAGTATATGACCGCTGTGCTAAAATGGATTCTTCCACTCCATCCGGTACTGGTGGGGCGTGGTCCCCTCCGCTTTCTTAAACATCTGGATAAAGTAGCTGGCGCTCTCCAGCCCCAGAAAATAGGAGAGATCGCTGACAGACATATTGGTCTTCCGCAGCAGCTCCTTGGCCTTCGCCACCCGCAGCAGATTCTGGTATTCCACCGTGGTGTATCCGAACAGCTGCCGGAACTGCTTTTGCAGATAGAATTTGTTCACCAGGAACCGGGCCGCCAGCCCGTCCAGGGTAATGCGCTCTGTGTAGTGCTCGAATATATACGAGTGTACCTTCTGGAGAAAAGGGGGAACATCGTGGCTCTCGCTCTCGCAGGATACCAGCGCCGACGACAGGCAGGCCGTCAGCAGAGCGGTGATAATCGCGGCGGCGCGGACGTCCGTGGCAAAGTCATAGCAGGCCCCGGCATAGATGTCCGTCATCTGGGTAATCAGTCCCACAGCCGCCTCCGGGTCCGCCAGCGTGCCGACGGGACTGTAGCTGTTCTGGGCCATAAAGCTGTCATAGTAGGGCTTGGAGACGCCGCCGTGAAAGTGGAGGCACGCCATTGCCCAGCACGCCGCGTCCGGCGCGGTGACGTAGTATTGGGGCTTCTGGCAGTCAATCCAGAAAAAACTGCCCACCGGCACCCGGTAGTCCACGCCGTCATAGCGCAGCAGGCCCTCTCCGGCGGTAGTAACCTTCAGCAGATAGGAGGCCAGTCCGTGCCGCCGGGTGTAGCAGCCCTCGTAGCCGCAGAAGGCTCCCGCCTCCTGGACGTAGACAAATTTTGCACGGGCCTGGGGGGTGGTCCGCGCCACAATCCAGCGGAAATCGGACACGTCGTCCATAAAGCACTGCAGGGATTCTGACCGGTAGGGGGACTCGGCGGGATTGAAACGGCCCATAGCGCACCTCCTCTATGAAGCCAAGATTACAATATTTTTTACAAGATACAATAATGACAGAAAACGGAAATCAGGGTATAATGCAGAAAAGGAGCAAAATTTGTAGATTTTAGCAGATAGACAACCGCAAATTGCGCCAAAAATAACCTGTCAAAATTCATGATAATTATAACATTTTTCTGCCAATTTTGCAATATGAAAATCGTCATGTAAAATTTTGGGAGGACCTGGAGAGAGGATGCCATGAAAACAGAGGTTTTATTCGAAGAATACCGGGGAGATGTTCTGGAGTGCCAGCACAGCGGCATGGTGTGCGTGGTGGACGAGAAGGGCATTGCGGCCTCGGCGGGCAGTACGGACTGGACCAGCTTTTACCGCAGCGCCTCCAAGCCCATCCAGGCCCTGCCCATCCTCATCCGCGGGCTGGACCGAAAGTATGGTCTGACGGCGGAGGAGACGGCGATCTTCTCCGGTTCCCACTGGGGGGACAGGGAGCATGTGCGGGCGTTGGAGTCCATCATGGACAAGACCGGCCTGACGGAAGAGCAGATGATTATGCTCCCCACCTATCCCAACCGCCAGGAGGAGAAAATGCGTCTTCTGCGGGCCAATCAGCCCCCCCGCAAGGCGTACCACAACTGTTCCGGGAAGCATCTGGGCATGATGCTGCTGGCCCGTGAGCTGGGGGAGCCGGTGGAACGCTACTGGGTCCGGGACAGCCTGACCCAGCGGGAAATTCTCCACTGCATCTCTCTGATGACAGACATTCCGGCGGAGAACATCCGGGTCGGCGTGGACGGCTGCGGGGTGCCGGTATACGCGGTCCCCTTCCGGGCCATTGCCACGTCCTACCTGCGGCTTGCGCGGCCTGAGCTGATTGAAAACGAACCCCTGCGGACCGCCGTGGCCCGGAATGTGGAGCTGCTCCACGCCCATCCCAACATGATTGCGGGAGAAAACATCGTCTGTTCCGTGCTGACGGCGGACCCGGACCTGATCGGCAAGAGCGGCGCGCTGGGGGTCTACGCCCTGGGCATCCGGTCTTTGGGGCTGGGCATCGCGGCAAAGACGATGGACGGCAGTCACGACGAGTTTGCCGCCGCAGTCCTGCGGGTCTTCCAGCTGCTGGGCTACGAGAGCGGAACGGTGGAAAAGCTCCGCGCCCTGTATCCGGACACCATCGTCAACGACAACAACGAGCATGTGGGCTGCCGCAAAGCAGTCTTTTCCCTGAAACATCAGTAGTAAAGAAGGAGGACAAACGCTATGGAGAAGAAGCTTCCAACGATCCCCAGGGAGGAATATCCCCAGCGGTGGGAAAAAGTCCAGTCCATTCTGGCAGACAGCCGGCTGGACCTGCTGCTGGCCTATTCCGACGACCGGCTCACCTACGGAAACGCCTATGCCCGGTACTTTGCCGACCTGCCCGCCCCCTTTGAGGATGTGCTGACCATGTTCCTGCCGGGCCGGGAACCGGCTCTGCTGGTGGGTCCGGAGACCATCGGCTTTGCCCAGGAGCGTTCCGCCATCCGGGACATACACGTGCTTGCAGAGTTTGCCGCGGACGATGAGGACTACCCCTTTACCACCGTGGAGCCGCTGCGGGATGTGGCGGTGCGGTGCGCCGGGACGGCAGTGAAGCGGGTGGGTATCGCAGGCAAGGTGCGCATGGGCGCGGAGCTGTTTGCGGCAATTGCCGCCGCCTTCCCGGACGCGGAGCTGGTGGACGTCAACAAGCCGCTGGAGCTGCTGCGGGGCGTCAAGTCCCCGGCGGAGCTGGAGGTCATCCGCTATGCCTATCGCATCACAAATCTGGGCATGGACGCGGCCCTGGCTGCGCTGCGGCCCGGCGTGACGGAGCGGGAGATTGCCGCTGAGGCGGAATATGTCATGCGCAGGGCGGGAGCCGAGGGCGTGGGGATCGACACCATTGTGGCCTCCGGTCCCAACGCATACCACATTCTCGCCAAAACAACCACCCGCGCCATCGAACCGGACGACGTGGTGGTGCTGACCTTTGCGCCCCGGTACGAGGGCTACCACGGGGCCTGCGGGCGGACAGCGTTGGTGGGGAACCCCGGCGAGGCGTCCGTACAGGCGGTGGAGGCCGCCATCCGCGCCCAGGAGCTGTGCGGACGGAACCTGCTCCCAGGAAAGACCGGCAGCAGCGTGGAGGCCATGGGCCGGCAGGTCATGGGAGAGGCCGGATATGGGGAGAACTTCCTCTACTCCGGGCTCCACAGCGTGGGGGTCATCGAGTTCGAGCCGCCCATCCTGGGGCCGTCCAGCAGCACGGTCATTGCGGAGAATATGGTCATCTCCGTGGACATCCCCCTCTTTGAAGCGAAAATTCCCGGCGTGCGTATGGAGGACGGCTATCTCATCACAGCGGACGGCCCCCAGCAGCTGACCGCCGCTCCCCGCATGATCCGGAAGTAATCCCTTCAGGTTCATCTGTGCTTCATTGGCAGAGCCAACTATTATAAGGAGGAAAGAACATGTTAAAGAAGGTATTTACAATGCTCCTGGCGGTCCTGACAGCCGCCGCAGTCCTGACCGGCTGCTCGTCCGGTAATGGCGGCTCTGACGCCGGTTCCGGCGGCGGGGATGTGGCCGGCAGCGGCAGTCCTACTCTGGACGCAATTCTGGAAGCCGGTACCATCAGGGTCGGCTGTTCTCTCAACGGCGCGCCGGTGGGCTTCACCGACGACAGCGGCAATCCCATGGGCTACGACGTTGACTGGGCCAACCGCCTGGGAGAAGTACTGGGCGTGGAGGTGGAGATTATCAACGTGGACGCGGAGACCCGTATTCCCGCCCTGACCTCTGGCCGTGTGGACGTCCTGTTCGCCAACATCACCGGCAACCTGGAGCGGGCGAAATCCATTGATTTCTCCATCCCCTATCTCCGCTGCGGCATCAAGATGATTACCGCCGCCGACGGCAACGCCAAGCTGGAGGCCCAGCCGGGCCTGTACACCTCCGACCCCATCTGTGCGGCTGTGCGCAAGGGCGATATGGAGTTTGTCCGCTACCTGGATATGTTTGTCTCCTGGCAGATCAGCTCCGGCTGGCAGTCCGATACCTATCAGAAGTGGTGGGGCGTGGAACCCAGCGGCTTGAATGGCCTCTGGTAACGCCGCTGTAATCCGGTATCCGCGGTACCCGGCTCCTCTGTGGGCCGGGTACCCCAAAATCCGCAGGAGGGGGTAGCGATGTATAAACTGAATTTCAACTTTTTGAATAAGTACGGCGGAATGCTGCTGGAGGGCATGTGGACGACGCTGGCGCTGGTGGTGTGCTGCCTGGCGATCGGCTTTGTGCTGGGAACGGTGATGGCATTGTTCAAGCAGTCGAAGGTCAAGCCGCTGCGCTGGTTTGCGGCGGTATGGGTGGACGTGCTGCGCAACACGCCTTTCCTGGTCCAGATCTTTTTCTTCTACTACGGCCTGCCCGTCCTGGGCATCAACACCGACCCGCTGGCCACGGCGATCATCGCCCTGGGCATCAACACCAGCGCACCCAACTGCGAGATCATCCGCGCCGGCCTGATGGCGGTGAAGAAGGATTACTACGAGTGCGCCGCCGCCCTGGGTTACACGAGGTTCCAGACCCTGTGGTATTTTGTCCTGCCCATCTCGCTGCGGGTGGCGTTCAAGTCCCTGGTGAACAATTTCGTGAACCTGGTGTTGACCAGCTCGGTATGCTTTTCCATCACGGTGGTGGAGACCATGGGCGCGGCAAAAATCATCGTGGGCCGGGTCTCCCGCCCCTTTGAGGTGTATCTTCTCATCCTGGTCTGCTACTGTATTTTCACCTATATTGTATCTTTCGCCGCAAAGCTTATCGACAAAAAGATACGCATTAAGCTGTGAAAGAAGGGGAAGAGACATGTCATTTTACGATTACGCCTATCTCACCTCCAACGATGCCATGCAGTTTGTCAAGGCCACGGGGGTGACGCTGTATATCACTCTCATGAGCCTGTTCTTTGGGACCGTTCTGGGCGTACTGCTGGGCCTTGTGCGCTGCTCGAAAAACCGTGTGGTGCGCACGCTGCCCCTGCTGGTCATTGAGCCGCTGCGCAATTCCCCGCTGGTCACACAGCTGTTTCTGATTTACTACGGCCTGCCTATGGTCAGCCGCATCATGCTGGACCCCTACCCCGCGGCGATTCTGGCGCTGTCCCTGAACACCGCCGCCTTTATGGGCGTACTGGTCCACAACTCCGTGTCCGCCGTACCCGACGGCCAGTGGGAAGCCGGGCTGGCATTGGGCCACAGCCGGGTATCCACTTTCTGCCATGTCATCGCCCGGCAGGCGCTGCGCCTGCTGGTACCCCAGGCCATCACGCTGTATATTTCCCAGCTCCAGTGCTCCTCGCTGGTGGCGCTCATCAGCATCATGGACCTGACCAAGCTGGGTCAGAATCTGGCGCTGCGGACGCTGAGGCCCTTTCTGGTCTACGGCATTGTGTTCCTGATTTACTATGTGATCTCCAGTCCTCTGGCCGCGCTGGCCCGGCGTCTGGAGAAAAAGCTGGCATTTCACTATTGATGGTGGAGGGAGAAAGGCTATGGCAATGATTGAAGTGAAAAACGTGGCCAAAAGCTTCGGCACGCTGACGGTATTGAAAAATTTCAGCGTTGATTTTACTCAGGAGGGCGTCACCGTCCTGCTGGGTCCCAGCGGTACCGGCAAGAGCACCCTGCTGCGCTGTATCAACGGTCTGGAGACCATCGACGAGGGGGATATCCTGGTCAACGGCAGATCGGTGAAGGAGAAGAAGAACCTGCGGGAAATCCGTCTGGACTGCGGCATGGTCTTCCAGCGCACGGTGCTGTTCCCGCATTTGAACGTGATGCGGAATCTGACCATGAGCCCTATGAAGCTGCTGAAAACGCCCCAGGCCGAGGCGGAGGAGAAAGCTCGGTTTTATCTGGACAAGGGGGGTCTGCTGTCCAAGGAGAAGTCCATGCACAACGAGCTGTCCGGCGGCGAACAGCAGCGGATTGCCATTGCCCGTGCGCTGATGATGAATCCCAAGGCCCTGCTGCTGGACGAGATTACCTCCGCACTGGACCCGGAGATGACCAGCGAAGTGCTGAAAATTCTGGAGAATCTGGCGGCAGAGGGGGTATGTATGCTCTGCGTGACCCATGAAATGCAGTTTGCCCGGCATGTCGCCAGCCGGATTCTCTTTATGGATAAAGGGTCGCTGGTGGCTGACGCCGGGGGAGAGGAATTTTTCTCCACTATCCGAAAAGAGAACAAGCGTATTTCTAAATTCCTGCACTTTATCGGCGAGTAGATGGGAAAGCAAGAACCACACGTTTCGCATTCAAGAAATGACCGCTGTCCATGACTGGGAGGGCGGTCATTTCTTTTGGAATTTAGAGGAATCGGGCGAAAAGGGCGGAAAACAGGTCGAAAAAATGGTACAGGATATGCTATTGCTCCCGAATAAGAATATAGGAAATCTGATTATGTTGAAAGAAAGCGGAGACCTTAATTTCGCTGGCGCGGTTCTGCCGCACTCCGGTTAATTCCTTAATTTCTTTCCCGGTTTTCCCCATCTTTTTGAGGCGTTCGACCTGTCGGCGTATCTGCTTGGGCTCTCCCCTATTCAGAAAACAATGATACTCCTGCCCAGCCACAGACGCAAGCAATGGGGGGCAGCCCGGTGCGGAGGAAATTTCCCCTTGCCTTTGCGGGACAAATTTGTTAAACTATGGTCCGTATATGCAATCTTGACGGGAGGATACTATGGCGACAGGCAGACAGCAGAATTACGGAAACGACTCCATCAGCGCCCTGAAAGGCGCTGACCGCGTACGCAAACGTCCCGGCGTCATCTTCGGCTCCGACGGCCTGGAGGGCTGTGAGCACGCGGTATTTGAAATATTATCCAACTCCATCGACGAGGCCAGGGAGGGCCACGGCAGACTGATTACCGTGACCAGCTATCTGGACCACAGCGTGGAGGTGGAGGACCAAGGGCGGGGCTGCCCGGTGGACTGGAACGAGAAGGAAAAACGCTGGAACTGGGAATTGGTTTTCTGCGAGCTGTACGCAGGGGGAAAATACGGCAACAACGAGGGCGAAAACTACGAATACTCTCTGGGCCTCAACGGTCTTGGCTCCTGCGCCACCCAGTATGCGTCTGCGTACATGGACGTGACGGTCTGGCGGGATGGGTTTGAGTACCAGCTCCACTTCCAAAAGGGCAGCATTACCGGGGAGAAGGGGGAGGAGCTGGTGAAAACCCCCCTGTCCAGGCGCAGGACCGGCACCAGGACCCGCTGGCTTCCAGACCTGGAGGTGTTTACCGATATCGCCATTCCGCCGGACTATTTTGCAAGCGTAATGAAGCGGCAGGCGGTGGTGAACGCGGGGATTACCTTTCGGCTGAAGGTGGAGACCACGCCGGGGAAGTACGAGACGACCGAGTTTCTGTATGAAAACGGCATTGCCGACTATGTGGCAGAGCTGGCGGGGGAGGGACCGCTGACAGAGCCGGTCTTCTGGGAGAGCGAACGCCGGGGCCGCGACCGGGCGGATAAGGCGGACTACAAGGTGAAATTGTCTGTGGCCTGCTGTTTTTCCAACAAAACGGCGGTGATTGAGCACTACCACAATTCCAGCTGGCTGGAGCACGGCGGCAGTCCGGAGAAGGCGGCAAAATCTGCGTTTGTAGGAGCTATCGACGCCTGGCTTCGCCAGAACAACAAGTACCAGAAGGGCGAAGCGAAGATCAACTGGACCGATATTGAAGACTGCCTGGTGCTGGTGAGCAACAATTTCTCCACCCAGACCAGCTATGAGAACCAGACCAAGAAAGCCATCACAAACAAATTTGTGCAGGACTCCATGGCGGAATTTCTAAAAAGCAGACTGGAAATCTATTTTATTGAGAACCCCGCCGACGCGGGCCGGATTGCCGAGCAGGTGTTGATCAACAAGCGCAGCCGTGAGACAGCGGAAAAGGCGCGGCTGAACATCAAAAAGAAACTCTCCGGCTCCATCGACATTGCCAACCGGGTGCAGAAATTCGTGGACTGCCGGACAAAGGACGTGAGCCGCCGGGAAATCTACATCGTGGAGGGCGACAGCGCTTTGGGCAGCGTGAAGCTGAGCCGGGACGCGGAGTTTCAGGGAATCATGCCCGTGCGTGGAAAAATTCTCAACTGTCTCAAGGCCGATTACCCGCGGATTTTCAAGAGTGAGATCATTACGGACTTGGTGAAGGTCCTGGGCTGCGGCGTGGAGGTGCAGAATAAGCATGTGAAGGATTTGAATTCCTTCGACCTGAATAACCTGCGCTGGAATAAAGTGGTTATCTGTACGGACGCGGACGTGGACGGATATCAGATCCGCACCCTCATTCTGACCATGCTCTACCGGCTGTGTCCGACGCTGATCCAGGAGGGATATGTGTATATCGCAGAGACGCCCCTCTTTGAGATTACCAGCGGGGAAAAGACCTGGTTTGCCTACACGGAGAAGGAAAAGGCGGCAATCGTAAAGAAGCTGGAGGGCAAGAAGTACAAGGTGGACCGGTCCAAGGGCCTGGGCGAGAACGACCCGGACATGATGTGGCTGACCACGATGAATCCGGAGACCCGGCGGCTGATCAAGGTGATGCCCCAGGACGGGGAAGCCACCAGCCAGATGTTTGACCTGCTGCTGGGGGACAACCTCCAGGGCCGGAAGGAGCATATTGCCAGCGAGGGGTACCGGTTTTTGGATCTGGCGGATATTTCATAGCGTGACACCGCTGTTTTTTGCTAAGATTGGAAAGGAACCACAGAATTATGGCTAAGAAACGGTCCCCGGAAGAGGGAACTACAAAAAGAGGAAACAATCCCAACGTCATGGGCCTGCGGGCCGAGGTGCAGGAACAGCCGATTACAGACACGCTGGAAACCAATTTCATGCCCTACGCTATGTCGGTTATCATGTCGCGGGCCATCCCGGAAATCGACGGCTTCAAGCCCTCCCACCGGAAGCTGCTGTATACCATGTACAAAATGGGCCTGCTCACCGGTGCGCGGACGAAATCCGCCAATATCGTGGGTCAGACCATGCGGCTGAACCCCCACGGCGACGCCGCGATTTACGACACAATGGTGCGGCTGTCCAAGGGCTACGGCGCGCTGCTCCACCCCTTTGTGGACAGCAAGGGCAACTTCGGCAAGGTCTACTCCCGCGACATGGCCTGGGCGGCCAGCCGGTACACCGAGGCCAAGCTGTCCCCCATCTGTCAGGAGCTGTTCCGGGACCTGGACCAGGACGCGGTGGACTTTATGGACAACTACGACAACACCATGAAGGAGCCGAGTCTCCTGCCCACCACCTTCCCCAACATCCTGGTCTCCGCCAACCAGGGCATTGCCGTGGGTATGGCCTCCCAGCTGTGCGGATTCAACCTGGGCGAGGTGTGCGACACCACGATTGCCTATCTGAAAAACCCGGAGTGCAGTATTTCCGCCACCCTGCTGGGACCGGACTTCCCCACCGGCGGAGAAATCATCCATGACGCCGCCGGGCTGGAGGAGATTTACCGCACAGGCCGGGGGTCCGTGAAAATCCGTGGGAAATACCGGTATGTGAAGAGCGAAAATCTCATTGAAATCTATGAGATTCCCTATACCACCACCACCGAGGCCATCATTGACAAGGTGGCGGAGCTGATTAAAGGCGGCAAACTCCGGGAAGTCAGCGACATGCGGGACGAGACGGATTTGAACGGCTTAAAGCTGGCCATTGACCTCAAGCGCGGCACAGACCCGGACAAGCTCATGGCCAAGCTCTTCAAGACGACCACGCTGCAGGACAGCGTCAGCTGCAACTTCAACGTACTGGTGGCGGGAATGCCGCGGGTCATGGGAGTCGGGGAGCTGCTGGAGGAGTGGTGCGGCTGGCGTACGGAGTGCGTGCGGCGGCGGGTATACTTCACTCTGAACAAGAAAAAGGAAAAGCTCCACCTGCTCAAGGGCTTAAAGCGCATCCTGCTGGACATTGACAAGGCCATTCAAATCATCCGGGAGACCGAGGGCGAGGCGGATGTGGTGCCGAACCTGATGATTGGTTTCGGCATTGACCAGGTGCAGGCGGAGTACGTGGCGGAAATCCGGCTGCGGAACATCAACAAGGAGTACATCCTCAAGCGGGTACAGGAGGAGGAGGCTCTCCGGGATGAGATCGACGACCTGGAGGACTTGGTCAACAGCCCCGCGCGGGTGAAAAAGGTCATCGTCGATGAGCTGAAGGCGGTGAAAAAGAAGTACGCCCAGCCCCGTTTGACCTCCCTCGTCTACGAGCACGAAATCGAGACCTACAATGAGGAGGACGAGACGCCGGATTATCCCGTGACTGTGTTCCTCTCCAACGGCGGGTACTTCAAGAAGATTACGCCCCAGTCCCTGCGGATGGCCGATGTGCAGAAGTACAAGGAGGACGACGGGCTGTGGATGAGCATGGAGGCCACCAATAAGACGGAGGTCATGTTCTTCACTAACCGGCAGCAGGTGTACAAGGTCCGCCTGTCGGATTTTGACGACAGCAAGGCCAGCGTGCTGGGCGACTACCTGCCGTCCAGGCTGGGCATGGACCAGGAGGAGAGCGTGGTAGGGATGGTACTGCCGGGGGATTACTCCGGCTCCCTGCTGTTCTTCTTTGAGAACGGGAAGGCGGCCCGGGTGGACCTCTCCGCCTACGCCACCACCTCCAACCGCCGGAAGCTCACCGGCGCGTACAGCGGAAAGAGTCCGCTGGCGGCGCTGCTCCACATCAAGGAGGACCGGGAGCTGGCGCTGTATTCCAACGAGGTGCGGGCTTTGATTTTCAGCACCGCCCTGCTCGCGCCCAAGTCCACCCGCACCACCCAGGGGGTGCAGGTGATGACCATGAAGCCCAAGTATCATCTGGCCGAGGTCAGGGAGCTGGAGGATACCTCCATTACCAATCTGGCCCGGTACCGCTGCCGCGCCCTGCCCGCCGCAGGCGCGCTGCTGCGGGAGGAGGACGGCGAACAGATGCGGCTGTTATAAGCCCGGTCAATGCCGCAGGAGGCTTTGACCGGGAACGGTAAACGGGGATGTATGCAGGAGAAAGCAGAATGGATGTAATTGAATTCTGGAAGTGTGTTCTTGAGCAGGACGCAGATAAAATTCGCGCGTTCTTTTGCAGGGACGGTTATGTGAATTGGCACTGCACAAATGAGCATTTTCGTGTAGAGGAATATATCCGGGCCAATTGCGAATACCCCGGCGATTGGACAGGAGAAGTTGAGAGAATTGAAACGATGGATGATCTGGTGATTACAGTCACCCATGTATATCCAAAGGACCGGACGTCGTCGTTCCATGTGACGTCATTTTTTAGAATCAAAGACTCCAGGATAAAATCTGTCGATGAATATTGGGCAGATGACGGTGAAGCCCCTGACTGGAGAAAACAACTGGGGATTGGAAGATCCGTTTCATAACCTCCGGTTTGTCCCGGAGCCTGCCAAAACGGCGCTGTCTCACAGCGATTCGCCGGAATCGTGAGAGACAGCGCCGTTTTATTGAAAACTCTGGATGATATGTCGAGCGGTTTTCAACCCGTCGGCGGCGGCGGACATAATGCCGCCCGCATACCCCGCGCCCTCGCCGCAGGGCCACAGCCCCCTCAAGGCCGACTGTCCGTCCTCTCCCCGGAGAATCCGGAGGGGACAGGAGGAACGGGTCTCCACCGCCGTGAGCACAGCGTCCGGCGCGGCATAACCCCGGACCTTCCGGTCCAGAACCGGCAGGGCTTGGGCCAGGGACGCGCAGAGGAATTCCGGCAGGACATCCCACAGATTCATCCACCGCACGCCGGGGCGGTACGTGGGCTGTACCCGGCCCGGCCCGGCTGACGGACGGCGCAGCAAAAAGTCCTCCACCCGCTGGGCCGGCGCGGTAAAGCCGCCTCCTCCGGCGGTATAGGCGGCCTCCTCCAACGCCCGCTGAAACGCAATTCCCGCCAGAGGGCCGCTGCCGGGGAAATCCACAGGTGTGACGCCTACCAGCAGTCCGCCGTTGCAGTTTTCTCCGTTCCGGGCATAGCGGCTCATACCATTTGTCACCACACGCTTCTCCTCGCTGGCCGCGGCCACCACCGTCCCGCCGGGACAGACGCAGAAGCTGAATACCCCCCGGCCATTATCCAGGTGGCAGCTGAGCTTATAGCTGGACGCGGGCAGTCTCGGATGGCCTGCAAGGGCCTTGTACTGCGCCAGGTCAATGTCCGCCTGCCTGTGCTCAATGCGCACCCCCACCGCCAGGGGTTTCGGCTCCATGGGGACCCCGGCGGCGTAGAGCATCTCAAACGTATCCCTGGCGCTGTTGCCCAGAGCCAGCACAGCCGCATTTGCTGGAAGCAGGTATGGGCCGTCTTTGCTCTCCATTTGCAAAGCGGCAACATGTCCGCCTTTTACCTCGATTCCCGCCAGCCGGTGGCCGAAGCGAATGTCACAGCCCCGCTCCAGCAGCTCCCGCCGCAGGCTCAGCAGTACACGGTGGAGATAGTCGGTGCCGATGTGATTGCCTGCGTATCCAGCCCTTTCATTTCTGCATAGGTGTCCAGTTCATTAAAATAACTGACGCGGAGTGCCAGAAATGTATTTGCAAACAATTTCACAGCTTCTGCTTCGGTAAAGCCCATATACAAGGTATCAATTTCCTCCTTGAGGGCCCCCTCCTGCAGAAGCGACGCAAACATACGGGCTGCTTTTACCAGTCTCTCATCCTTCGGATCTGTCCCTACGATAATCCGGGACGGATACAAATTATCATACAGCGCTTTCGATTCCCTAAGAAACTCCGGGCTGAAAAGAATATTTCTGCTTCCGGTCTTTTTTCGGATATTCTCTGTAAAGCCTACCGGGATCGTAGATTTAATGACCATGATCGCTTCCGAATTATATTCCATTACCAGCCGGATCACTGCCTCTACTGCCGATGTATCAAAAAAATTCTTTCTGCTGTCGTAATTGGTTGGCGCGGCAATGACTACAAAGTCCGCATCCTGATATGCTGCTTTTGCATCCAGCGTGGCAGTCAGATCCAACTCCTTTTCTGCCAGATATTGTTCGATGTAGTCATCCTGGATCGGTGATTTTTTCTGATTGATCAGATCCACCTTCTCCGGAATTATATCTACAGCCGTCACCTGGTTATGCTGTGCCAGCAATGTAGCCATCGACAAGCCAACGTATCCTGTTCCTGCAACTGCAATCTTCATAAATGTATCTTCTCCTATTTATATGTATCTTACTTCTTCTCAGTCAAATACCCCGCAGATGTCTGCGAGGTATCTATCCATATCCCTGTCAATCCTATTTCGGCAATGAGGAATCAATATAACACAATTGCTCCCAGTACGGTTACATTTCTATCGGAAGCGGACTTTCTCTCCTGCTGGATCATGGCCGAACTGGATGCCCCTTTCTTTTCCAGGAAAAGAACTCCGTCATAATTCTCCAGCTCCTTCAGCGCCGATGACTGATAAACGATCTGCATATAAGGTGACAAAGAAATCCCCTGCAGCTCCGAAGACAGCTTCGCACACAAAGCTGCTGCATCTTTCTCCGCCATAGTTCCGGCCAGCATGACCTTCTGCATTTCTCGATCCGAAGACATTCTGGCAATAGCCGCCTGGACATTGGACGCAGCCATCTTGATCTGTTCTTCAAATCCGATAGATGCGTAAGATCCTTCTTTCAGGCGGAACACCCAATTGTCAATAAAACCGAATAGCTTTTTCTTTTTCCCGGAATCCCGTACTACTCCGAGAAGCGGCATTCCAAACTCCATCTTGAAGTTATCCGTATTCTGCAGCTTACCGCCCATCATATACAGAAGCATCAATACGAAGCAGACTACAAACGCGCCAAGCACCAGACCGACTACCGCATATTTTACTGCTGCTGATTTCGGGTCTGCCAATACTACGGCGCCTGTCTCATCCGGCTCCTCAGGTATCTCTGCCGTGTTCCGTAAAGTCTCTAACTCCGTGCGCAACGCCTGCAGATTTCTGACAGCAGTCAGATAAGCTGTCCGAGTGTTGTCCTGATAGTTTTTGATATCCGTGTCCATCATATCCGACTGGGTGGAAGACAACAACGTCAATTTGTGCTCTCCCACCTCCGACTGCAGCTTAGCCGAATAGGATACCAACGCCTCGTCTGCAGACTTCAGATATGCCCTGCAGGAAGTTTCCTCAGGCATCCGGATCTCAATCTGGAAAACTGTACTTTCCGGCGCTGCGGTTCTGATCGTCTGATTACTTGTCACCTGATAGATTGCATCAAAACTGTTTGAAAAGGATGTCAGATATCTCAGATCCTCCACAGAAACCGTGGCATCTGCACTATGCATCCTCTCTGCAAGCCTTCCGTCAGATACATATGCGCCAAATGCTGCAAGAAGGCTGTCCACATGGTCTCCGCCCTCTAAATAATAGCTCAGTGTTCCCGTCGAAATATGGTAGGAATCCATGTCCATCACAACTGAATTATCCAGATATTCCTTCTGTCTTTCCAAGGCATTCGTATTCTCCGCAATGGCCTGCTCATAGTAGGAAACGGACTGAAGGTCAACCTTGACGATATTTACCTCATCCTCATCTTCCTCCGCGGAAATAGCAGCCTCCTGCTTGGCCTGATTCTCCTTCACCACGCCCCTGTACTTGTACGCTCCTGCTGCAACTGCCAGGATCAGCATAAATGCTACGATCCATCTCCACTTCTCCAGACAGTAAAATATCAGATCCATCAAGTTGATCTCTTCCTGTCTAAATTCCTGATTTTCATCCATTGTAAAATCTCCTCTCAACTGCTTGTCCCAAAAAAGAATGCTTCCATCACAGCCTCCCCAACCAGATATAGGCTGAAATATCCTGCACGCTCTATCATTGTATAAAAACCTGCCGGAAATGTCAATAAAATTTTGGAGCTTCCAAAGTTTTTCACATATTTTTAATGGGTAAAATTTGATAGATGCCTTCTTTCCTTTTCTCTGACTCAGGTTACAACATTGTGGGGGCAGTTCATCATCATTAACCCCCATCAAAAACATACTGACTTATCTGTGGATAAAATCTTGATATGGAGAAAAATAAAGAGAGAAGAAGATGAAAAATGCTGAAAAGGAGAAACAATTTATAATAAGGAAGGATTTCCGCTGAGATGAACGTGATTAGAATGAAATTGGCGTATCCGGAAAGGCGCGATTCGAATTTGTTTAGTGAAAAGCTTATAGAAGAGGTACGCAATAACCAATTGTCCTAAAATCCGCATATAAGGACGCGCCAGCAATGTCTACTTCGGGTTTGCTGTCGAAGAATATTTCGCAGGAATAGCTGCTTCAGATCTTTATTTTTTAACAGGCATCTTAGACTTCACGGATAGAACCAATGAAGCAATATAATATGATTGGGATGCCACAAATGAGAAACTCATCTAAGCACTGGGATATTCCAAAAACAGAAAGAATATCTTGAAACATTTCTGAAAGGCAGATGCCTGCCGAGCTCATAAGCATAAAAAGTGCCTCATCTTTGATAGTGTCAGTATGGTAGATTATTGCTGGATTTACTAAACGCCATCTTTTGAGACACTTACTAATAATAACATCAGATCCCAGCTAATCTATAAACTTTACTAATCGTACTATTCCATAAATCTTCCTTCTTTAGATAGTATTCAATAATAGCTCTGACAGCTCCACTACCGCCCTTTATATCACTGATATAATTTGCAATCAGCTTAACCTCTTCGCAACTATCAGCAGGACATCCAATGAATCCACAAAGTTTCATAGCACTTATATCATTCAGGTCATCTCCTATATAACCCAAGTCTTCTTTTTTCAAATTATGTCTTTTGCAAAAAGATTTTAAAAATGACACCTTATCCATGACCCCTTGATAAACATAATCTACCTTTAAATCTTCCATTCTTCTCTGCGTAGCCTTGCATTCTCTCCCTGTTAAGATCATCGTTTGAATCCCCACTTCATTTGCTGCAAAAAAGCCAGCTCCATCCCTTGTACAAAATTTCTTAATCTCATTGCCCTTATCATCATAAATAATGCTTCCATCTGTCAATGTACCGTCAACATCACAAATTAATAATTTAAACATGTATGATCCCTCCACTGTCTATCAATATTGAATTAGTATATATGATAGTAATAGTTTTAATCTTCAAAAGCTGTTTTGACATTAATCATAAGATAGATGGGATTTTAGTAAAATAGTTTTGGAAATTAAATCAATTACTTATATCACAGCAAACGCCATATACATACACATCATATGGAGACTCGTATCCACTCCAGTGGCCTAACAATTCTAATCCAAGATCATTGCTATTGGTAATTATCACACGAGAGAATATATAAGATGTCATATCATGTAACATTTCCTTGTTAACTATTAACTCACAATTACGCGTTTCGAAATTGTACCTTGGCCAAAAATCCCATTCAGTTGAATATAAGCATGCTCTATAACCGCCTGTATTGTTCCAATATGAATTATGTAATTCATCTATAGCTAGTTCGGGTTTAATTAGCTCATAGAATTTGTTGTAAAATTCTATACTATAATTCGAATAATATCCATCAGCGGTATTGATGCCGTTATATTGTAAAACACTTGGATCAATTCCATATCCCATACTCCATTCTCCTTTATATGATATTTCTTGTTTTATTTTATTAAACAAATCTTCCGAATACCATTCGAACCATGTAAACTCATGGTTTCCATCATACTGATTTTGTGAACTAAATAAATCAGCCAGCAAAAAATGTATATCATTATACATAGAATATAATTGTGAATATAAAGGATCCAAAACAATCGTGCAAAGCACAACAATAAATATTGCAAAACTACATAAATATTTACTCACACTTTTCCTAATATTTTCAGTGTGAATTTTTTGCAGGAAGTTAATGTCATTCAATAAGCTCATACATAATGCTAATAATGCCATCCAAAGGAATGGAGAAATCCAATGAATACGACTCAGAGCAAACCCCTTCAAAAAATTCAGCACATACTTCCTAAGAATATAATTATTATCGAATGATGCCAGTAAGGTATTAAAAAAAATAATACCAAAAATAATAGCACTCACTATTGACTCCCTGCTATATCTGATATTTTCTCTTTTGAATAATTTATAAATTAAATTACAACAGCAAAAAAACACAAAGCATATACAAATAGGAAATACGAAATATCGTAGTACAGCACCGCCTGTATGGTAAAAATGATAAAAGGAAAATGTTTTTGGAAAAGCCTTGATGGAATCTATAATAGTATCCGAATACTTACTGTCTATCAATCCCTTAATTGACGTTTCATTATTTCCAAGATTCGACAGAATCAATCCATAATTCATTATACCATAACATAGCCCGATCTCTACAAGTGGTATAATCATATCAAACCTACGCCTGATCGCTATAATTATTACAATAACAATTGAAGAATACGCCAAGAGCCATATCCCTATTAAGGGAAAACTGATCGTTGTTAGAAAAAATGGGAAAACAATTAATATTTTTTTATCACGAGTACAGTATAAATAAAAAAGGCATGATACCCATAATGGTATTGATGCAAATCCAAGGGAAGCGTGAGGCCATGTACCCAAAAGTCCATAGATAATCCCACATAATCCAAATGCTAAGGAATCCACCTGAAATATTGATTCCATGGATTTTGCGAGAATCCAGAATCCAAATGCGCTCATTATAAGAGCTAATAGTCTTATGACAATATAGGCTACAAAAGGTGGAAAGAGCATGTATATCCATGCCTCCAGTGATAGTCCTATATGATATTCTTTTCTCAATATATCACCATGCAAAAACGGAATTTCCTCATCAAACTTCAGGAATAATCCTTGATCTCGAATCATCTTAAAGATTGAAACATTTGAGTCTAAATTGTCGTTGATACATATATGAACATCTTCCTTTTTTATACACACAATTATTATTAAGAAGACAATCATAATAAATAGCAAAGCGAAAAAAATACAATCTTTTTTATTAAGAAAAAATTTTTTCTGCATCATTATCCTTTCGCGATTAATCGTAACATTATACCACATGGTATACTAAATCCTTTAATATAAGAACCATATTTATCTGTTTTCATTGTACAATATCTGAGTCCTCAATAGGGGCATTGAAAACTCATCTACTACTTCTTTAACCTAAAAAGCACACATTTATCGGACAATAATATAAAAAAATTCATAAATGAGAGCACTCTCTTAAATATCATTATTCATACTATACCAGGCTTTAGCACACTCATAATCTAATTCATCATCAATATCTATCGAATCTACTCTAC
>JAAWQS010000042.1 GCA_022800665.1 Oscillospiraceae bacterium | reverse complement strand
AACCTGTCTCAATTACATTACCGCAGGCGCATTTAATCGTAGTCTGCTGATAATTGGGATGGATACCTTCCTTCATTGCTCTTGTTCACCTCTTTCCTCTTCAACTTTCATTTCACGGCTTTCACCGTCAAACTGAGGGTTAGTATAACACACATCATTCTGTATTGCAAGCCTTTTTTCACAAACCGGCAGATTTATTTTTCAATACAGGACTGCGGGCTGCGGGCCAACTGTTCCACTTCCTCCCGCGTCAGGCCGGTAATGTCCATAATATCCTCAATGGGGATTCTTTTCCGCAGTGCGTTTTGTGCAATCTCCATCCGGCCTTCCGCCCGGCCTTCCGCCCGGCCAATGCGTCTCCCGTTGTCCTCAGCTGTTGCCATATCCGAGGCGTAATCGGTCTGGAACTTTCTGCGGCTGCGGAAGATCGCCCGCTCCCGTTCGTTCTGGCTGATGCTCATCAATAATTCTCCTGCCACGGTCAGCACCTCCTCCGACTCTATTACCCTGTTGACTGTCTCTCGATACCTGGGGTCCTGTGCATACTGAAAAAACACCGCCCATTTATCCAGTACAGTCATCTCCTTCACTGGTTTCTTCATGATCTCTCCCAGTTTGGAAAGCTCGACAAAAATGACATGAACCGCATCTGATAACAGCTCGCCTGTCACATCGTGCCGCAGAGAAAAGGAGTTCACATAGTTCTCTGGAAGATTGGGGAAAACGGTATAGGAGCAGAATGTAACCTGATAGGTCCGGGCCAGCCTGTCATACCGCCGGACTCCCCTTGACGGCTGCGACGAGTGCAGGTCTGTCAAATAATACACGCTTTTCCCTTTCAGATTGTTATGATGCCCATCCAAATCCTCTTTTATATGGCTGGCCTGCATCTCCAGATTGATCTGAGAACCGTCGTCAATTTTGCAGTTGACATCAAAGCGTTCCGCTTTTTCTTCCGTGTCTCCAGGCGGCAATTCATTGTTGTGAACAACCACATCCAGAACATTGCGGCCAATAACGCCTGCAATCAGCTTTATCAGCCCTGGCTTCGCTTCCGGAGAGGTCAGAATCAGCTTGAATACCCGGTCATCCGATGGCGGCAGGATATCCAAATCCATTGGCAGTAATCCCATAAAACCACCCCTCTCTCCAGCAAGGCTGTTCTTTTTGTCAGTATATCACACGGCGCTGGAGAATGCAAATTATTTCTTCTGAAACCATAAGCAAGCAGTCATAGCTTATTCTCCACACCGTCCATGATTCCCAGTGCGCTGCCAATCCTACCGCCGGTAAGCAGCGGTACCTAAGCATTTCATTGTGCTGGCAAAAACCGCCTCTGGGATATGCTTTTCCTGATACCGGTCATATACCCGCCGGGCGCACTCCAACTGGCAATAAAGCATTTTCCAATAATTCCATCCTGTCGCTCTCCATGGATTAAAACAGCGTAATCTGGCTTGTATCCGCCATTCCCGCAAAGGCTCCCAGCTTTTTCAGCTGGTCAATGTGGGTTTTGGACAGCTTGCCGCAGCACATGGAAAATTCCTCAATCGAAATAAATTCCTTCCCTGTCCGCTTCTCCACCGTATCCAGCGCCGCCGTCTCTCCCAGTCCGCGCACGGCGGTAAAGGGCGGAATCAGCGCGTCGCCCTTGATAACAAACCTGGTGGCCTCGGACTCATAAATATTGATTGGCTCAAACCGGAATCCCCGCAGGTAGAACTCGTAACATACCTCCAGCGTGACCGCCAAGTCCTGTTCCACCGCGGCGGCATCCTTGTTGTTCCAAATCTCCAGTATCTTCTTCTTCACAGCCTCCAGGCCCGCGCAGCAGAATTCCGCGTCAAACGCCTTGGCTCTGATGGAGAAAAATGTGGCGTAGAAAGCCAAGGGCTTGTGGACCTTGAACCAGGCAATCCGGAAGGCCATCATAACGTAGGCCACCGCGTGGGCTTTCGGGAACAGATAGCCGATCTTTGCCAGGGACTGGATGTACCAGTCCGGCACATCGTGCTCCCGCATGGCCTCCTCCCAGCCCTCCTCGAAGCCCCCCTTTTTCACCTTGCCCTTTCGCACCGACTCCATAATTTTGAAGCTCATCTTCGGGTCCAGGCCCTTGGAGATCAGATACAGCATGATGTCGTCGCGGCATCCTACCGTCTCTGCAACCGAAGCGGTTCCGTTCACAATCAAATCCCGCGCATTCCCCAGCCACACGTCCGTTCCGTGGGAAAAGCCGGACAGCCGCACCAGCGTATTAAAATCCTTCGGCTGGGTATCCACCAGCATCTGCCGGGTAAATTTGGTGTTGAACTCCGGAATGGCCACCGCGCCGGTCGGACCCAAAAGCTCGTCGTTTTCAAATCCCAGCGCCTTGCTGGTGGTAAACAGGCTCATGGTGTCCTTGTCGTCCAGGGGAATCTCCCTGGCGTTCACCCCAGTCAGGTCCTCCATCATCCGCACCATGGACGGGTCGTCGTGGCCCAGCATGTCCAGCTTCAGAAGGTTGTCCTCCATGCAGTGGTATTCAAAGTGGGTGGTGATGATGTCGCTGTCCTCAGCGTCCGCCGGGTGCTGGACCGGACAGAAATCCTCCACATCCAGGTCGTCCGGCACAACCACCAGTCCGCCGGGATGCTGTCCGGTGGTGCGCTTGACGCCCACGCAGCCCAGCATCAGCCGGTTTTCCTCCGCGTGTCCGGGATGCAGTCCACGGGCCTCCAGATACTTTTTGACATAGCCGTAGGCAATCTTATCCTTCACCGTGCCGATGGTCCCGGCCCGGAAAACCTGGGTCTCGCCGAACATCTCAATGGCATGGCGGTGGGCGCGGGCCTGGTACTCCCCGGAGAAGTTCAGGTCGATATCCGGCACCTTGCCGCCCCCGAAGCCCAGGAAGGTTTCAAAGGGAATATCAAATCCGTCTTTTACATATTTGGTCCCGCAGACCGGACAGTTCTTGTCCGGCATATCCGCGCCGCAGCCGTAGGAACCGTCTGTAATAAACTCGTTGTGCCTGCACTGGGGGCACCGGTAATGGGGCGGCAGGGCGTTGACCTCCGTGATGCCGGACATATACGCGGCCAGCGACGACCCCACCGAGCCGCGGGACCCCACCAGATAGCCGTTCTCCAGAGAACGCTGCACCAGCTTCTGCGCCGACATGTATACCACGTCATATTTTCCCAGAATACCGCCCAACTCTATGTTCAGACGGTCCACGATCAGCTGCGGCGGGTTCTCGCCGTAGAGGTTGTGGACCTTCTCCCACACCAGGCGGTTCAAATCCTCCTCCGAATTCTCCAGCCTGGGCGGGAACAGCTTCCCCTTCGGCAGCAGGTCGAAGGTCTCTACCTGGTCCGCAATGGCGTTTGTGTTGGTCACAACCACCTCCATCGCCTTTTCCTCTCCCAGATAGCTGAATTCCTCCAACATCTCGTTGGTGGTGCGGAAATAGATGGGCAGCGGGGAGTCGCAGTCGGAGAACTTCTTGGTGTCCAGCAGGATATGGCGGTATATTTCGTCCTCCGGGTCCAGGAAGTGGACGTCCCCTGTGGCGCACACAGGCTTCCCCATCTCCTCCCCCAGAGCCACAACGGTACGGTTCAGCTCCCGCAGCTCCTCTTCGTCCTTCACATGCCCCTCCCGGATATGGAACATGTTGTTGCAGATGGGCTGAATCTCCAGGTAATCGTAAAATTCTGCAATCCGGCGCAGCTCCGCCCAGTCCTTATTCTCCAGAATGGCCTGGAACAGCTCCCCCGCTTCGCAGGCCCCCCCGATGAGAAGTCCCTCCCGGTGGGCTATCAGCTCGTCCTTGGGGATCAGCGGGAAGCGTTTGAAGTATTGCAGGTTGGACATGGACACCAGCTGATACAGATTCTTCAGCCCTGTCTTGTTTTTTGCAAGCAGAATAATATGCTTCGGTTTCCGGCGGCTCCGTCCCTTCTTCCGCAGGGGCGGCATCGCGCCATTGATTGCCTGGACGGAATGCGCATCCAGCTCCTCCTCCAGCCGCTTGAAGAAATGGGGCAGGAAGAGTCCGCAGGCCGCGGCGTCGTCGCTGGCCCGGTGGTGCTGGAAGGCTGGAATCTGCAAATGCTCCGCCACGATATCCAGCTTGTGCTTGTTCAGCTCCGGGAGCAGATTCTGGGCCAGGACCAGCGTATCCAGATAGGTGGGGTCAAACGCCAGCCCCGCCTCCCGGCACCCCTTCCGGATAAAGCTGATGTCAAACTCCGCGTTGTGGGCAACCAGCGGGCGGTCCCCCACAAATTCCAGGAAGGCGCGCAGGGCTTCCGCCGGTTTGGGCGCGTCCTTCAGCATCGCGTCGGTGATGCCGGTGATTGCGATATTTTCCGGAGCTAGGTGCCGGCCAGGGTCCACGAAGGTCTGGAAGCGTTCCCCGATCTCACCGTTCTGTATCACCACAGCTCCAATCTCTGTAATGGCGTCTTGCTTTACACTTAATCCGGAGGTTTCAATATCAAAAGCGACAAATTTATCCGTAAAGGAAAAATCCTTGCTACCATGCACGACAATCCGGTCATCCAGATTGTTGAGAAAATACCCCTCCATACCGTAGAGCAGCTTGATCGCCCCGGCGGAGTGCCATGCGTCCGGGAAGCCCTGCACCACGCCGTGGTCTGTAATGGCAATAGCCGGGTGTCCCCACGACTCCGCCCGTTTGACCAGATTGCTGTCCGGCCCCGCCTTCGGGCTGACGGAGCAGAGGGCGTCCATGTTGGAGAAGGTGGTGTGGGCGTGCAGCTCCACCCGCTTGACCGGCGCAGTGTCCTGCCGGGTCTCGTGGGGATACGTGCTGATGCTTTTCGGGTCCAGGATCAGGTCGCTGCCGTCCCGGTCGAGCTTGACGTATCCCTGCACCTTCAGCCACATGCCCGATTTGATATCCTTTTTTAAGGCGGCTTTATCCTCCTTCTGCATGAGCTTGATGACCCGGATGGAGGTCTGGAAATCCGTCATGTCGAAGGTGAGCAAAAAGACGCCGGGACGGCGCGTCTCCCGCAGCTCGGAGGAAAACACCTTCCCGGCCACCACCACGCTGCCCATCTTGGGATTCAGCCCCTCCATGGGCTGGACCGGCCCCTTGATGGCGCCGCCCATGATGAGATCGCTGCCGCCGGACTTCTTCCCGGCCTCCCGCTTTGGAACAGACACCGTCTGGAAAAGATGCACTTCCTTCAGCTGGTAGGACTCGCGGATGGCGGCGGTCAGTTTCTCCAGCCCATCCCGCAAATCTGCGGGGACGGTCAGAGACGCCGTCAGGGTCCGCGCCTCCTTCTCCAGCTCCGCAGAGGTCAGATAGGCCCCCTCCAGCTGCACCCGCAGGTCCCTTTCCAGCGGCATGGTGTGAAATAAATCAAAAAAAGGTATAATCTGTGACATTTGATATCCTCTTAATTCCTATGTAAATCCGCGGTCATCTTCTCAATTTCCGCCATCAATGCGTCTACCAGATGCTCCTGCGGGACCTTCCGGAGAATGGCTCCCTTACGGAACAAGAGCCCCTCTCCCTTTCCCCCTGCAATCCCCACGTCGGCGGCGGCGGCTTCGCCGGGGCCGTTCACGGCGCAGCCCATCACCGCCACAGTAATGGGCTGCGTACAGCCCGCCAGCCGCCGCTCCACCTCCTCCGCCATGGGAATCAGGTCAATGTTGGTGCGTCCGCAGGTGGGACAGGCAATCAGGTCCGGACCGTCCTTCCGCAGACCCGCCGCACGCAAAATCTTCTTTGCCGCATAGACCTCCTCCACCGGGTCCGCGGTCAGCGTCACCCGCAGCGTGTCGCCGATGCCCAGACACAGCAGGCCGCCAATCCCCATTGCGGATTTGATCATCCCCATGGACGGCGTACCCGCCTCCGTCACCCCCAGGTGCAGCGGATAGGGGCAGCGTTCGCTCAGCAGACGGTACGCGCCAATCGTGACCGGCACGGAGGAGCACTTGACGGAAATACAGATGCTGTCAAAGCCGAACTTTTCCAGCAACGCAGCGTGGCCCAGCGCGCTCTCCGCCAGAGCCTCCGCCGTAACGCCGCCGTATTTGGCCCGCAGCTCCTTTTCCAGCGACCCGCCGTTGACGCCGATGCGGATGGGAATTTTCCGCTCCCGGCAGGCGTCCGCCACCAGCTTCACCCGGTCCTCTCCGCCTATGTTGCCGGGGTTGATGCGGATTTTGTCCGCTCCCTGCTCCACGCACGCCAGGGCCAGTTTATAGTCAAAGTGGATGTCCGCCACCAGCGGGATATGAATGCGGCTCTTGATGGCTCCAATGGCTTTTGCAGCGTCCATGTCCGGCGCCGCTACGCGGATGATTTCGCACCCGGCCTCCTCCAGACGGTGGATCTGGTCCACCGTCGCGGGGACATCGCTGGTCTTGGCGCTGCACATGGACTGCACCGTTACCGCCGCGCCGCCTCCAATCGGGACGCTTCCCACATAGATTTGTTTCGTCATCGTCTATCCCCCCATCTGCTGTGCGATGATCTTGTGCACATCGTTAAAGGTCACAAAGAGCATTAACCCCATCAGCAGCGCAAAAAAGACCATGTTGACAGCGGCCTCGTACTTAACGGGCAGCTTCCGCTTCAGGAGCTTTTCCGACAGAGTGGAGATTGTCAGGAACAGAATGTGCCCGCCGTCCAGAGCGGGAATGGGCAGCAGGTTCATCACCGCCAGGTTCACCGCGATCATGGACCCGAAATAAGCGATATTCTCCAACGCCGCCCGGATGCTGATGCTCTGGACGCCCACCTCGTTGATGGTGGACACAATGCCCACCGGTCCGCTCAGGTCCTCGACCCCCGCGCTGCCTGTCACCAGCATTTTCAGGCTGTACCAGACTATGCGCACAAAGTCGATGGCGTTGTACCATGTATATTTCAGCTTCAGCCCCCATGTGGCCTCCTCGATCTCCAGCGTGCGGTAGAGGCCGTAGCCCTGGTAGGGCTCGCCCTCGCTGTCTGTGTACTCCCGCACCGGAATCTGCTTCAGCTCCACCTTCTCCCCGTCCCGCAGGACCACCAGGTCGATTGGCTCCCGGTTGGCCAGGGACAGCAGCAGTTCCACGTCGCTGGTCATGTACACGCGCGACCCGTTGATGGAGTAAAACACGTCCCCCGCCTCCAGGGATTGGCCGTTCACCGCCTCAAATTCCGGCGCGGTCCCGCTGATCACCGGGACGGTAAACCCGGCGGCCCCGCTGTTCAGAGCCAGCAGGATCAGCACGCCTACCAGGAAATTCATGATTGCCCCGGCAGCAAACACCAGCGTCTTCTTCCAGAATCCCTGGTTGCTCAGGCTGTGGGGGTCGTCCGACTCCCCCTCCTCGCCCTCCAGAGCGCAGAAACCGCCGATGGGCAGGGCGCGAAGGGAGAACTGTGTCCCTGTTTTCCCGGTTTTCTTCCAGAGCATGGGGCCCATACCGATGGCGAACTCATGAACAGTAACGCCGCACAGCCGTGCGGCGATGAAATGCCCCCACTCATGGGCGGCAATCAGGATGCCAAAGAGGAGGATGGCAAGGATAATATACATACGAACTACGCTTCCTTCCTACGAATTGTTTTGCGGTGCGGTGCGGGACAGACGGCAAACAGTTTCTCTGGCCCGCCGGTCTGTTTCCAGTATATCCTCCAGGGAGGGATTTAATATCACTGGAATTGTGTTCACGGCATGCTCCACCAGCTCTGGAATCTGCCCAAAGGATATGCGCTCCTCCAAAAACAGCCCCACCGCCGCCTCGTTGGCTCCGTTGAGCGCCGCGCAGCTGGAGCCGCCGGTCCGGGCGCAGTCCATCGCCAGGCGCAGGCAGGGAAACGCCTGCAAATCCGGCGGCTGAAAGGTCAGGGGCGGACAGGACAGCAGGTCCAGCGGCGGCTGGGGCGCAGGGGACCGGTTGGGGTAGGTCAGGGCGTAGCGGATGGGCAGGCGCATATCCGGCGTCCCCATCTGGGCCAGCACCGCGCCGTCCCGGTACTCCACCATCGAGTGGATAATGCTCTGCCGGTGGATGACCACCCCCATCTGCTCCGGCGGCACGTCGAAGAGCCGCATGGCCTCGATATACTCCAAACCCTTGTTCATCAGCGTGGCGCAGTCAACGGTGATCTTTTCCCCCATGGTCCAGTTGGGATGCCGGAGGGCGTCCGCCCTGGTCTTGTGCGCCAGCTCTGCCCGGCTCATCCCGAAAAAGGGTCCGCCGGAGCAGGTGAGAATCAGCCGCTTGACCTCCGCCCGGTCCCGGCACCCCTGCAAGCATTGAAAAATGGCGGAGTGCTCGCTGTCCACGGGGATGATCTCCGCGCCGCAGGCATGGGCGGTCTCCATCACCAGCTCTCCGGCGCACACCAGGGTCTCCTTGTTGGCCAGAGCAATCCGTTTCCCCTGGCGCACCGCCGCCAGCGCCGGCTGCAGTCCCGCCATGCCCACCATGGCGGCCACCACCGTGCCGCTCTCCGGCAGAGCTGCGGCCTCGATCACCCCCGGCAGTCCGTACGCCACCTTGACATCCAGACCGGACAGGCGGTGGGCCAGCTCCATGGCCGGTTCCAATTCCCAGAGCGCAGCCAGGCGGGGCCGGAACTGCCGCACCTGCTGTTCCAGAAGATCCACATTACTGCGCGCGGCCAGCGCGGCCACCGGAATACCCAATTCCTGGCAGACGTCCAGGGTCTGCCGTCCAATGGAGCCGGTGGAACCCAAGAGTGAAATTGCTTTTGTCATATCCGCCGTCCCCTCCTTCTCATAAAAAATCTCATCTAAGACATCTGCAGCAGCTGCAGCACGATGCCCAACGCCGGGGCGACAAACAGCACGCTGTCAAACCGGTCCAGCACGCCGCCGTGCTCCAGGAAAATGTGGCCGTAGTCCTTGATTCCGAATTCCCGCTTAATCAGGGAGAAGGACAAGTCGCCCAGCTGCGCCACCAGACTGCACACCAGACCCAGGACCACAATGCCGCCGTAGCTGATGCTGCATTCAAAATACCGGTTCATCACAAAGGCGAAGCCCAGACCGCACAGCGCGTCGCCCAGCAGTCCGCCGGCAGCTCCCTCCACCGTCTTATGGGGGCTTACCTTCGGCGCAAGCTTGTGCTTGCCGAGGGCGCGTCCGGCGAAGAAGGCAAAGGTATCGCTGCCGAAGCTGAACAGCAGCGGCAGCAGCAGAAAGCCCCGGTGGAACCCGGCGGCGGACAGCCGCAGGAAGGATGCAAAGGCGTACGGCACGATAAACATGGCAAACAACGCCGCCATAACCTGCTGGAACTTCACCTCACCGCCCCGGAACACCGCGTAGGCAAAAACCACCAGCGCATACAGGACCACAAGCTCTCCGTAGATATACACTGTAAAGTAGGCGGACACCACAGAGATGACCGCGCCGGCAATCGCCAAAGCGCACAGCGTTCCATCCTCCTGCGCTCCCACACAGTGCATCAGCTCCCAGGCTGCAATGGCGGACAGTCCCGCCAGAAACCCGGCCATAATGCCAATCGGGGCCCATAGAACCACCGCCAGAATCAGCGGCACACCCACGACAGATACTAGAATTCTTGATTTCATTGGTAAACCCTCCCATACGGCTATCCCACGCCGCCGAACCGCCGGTTCCGGCGCTGATAGGCGGCAATGGCCCGGTGAAGCTCCTCCTTGGAGAAGTCGGGCCACAGCACGTCGGTAAAATAGAATTCCGCATAAGCGCACTGCCACAGCAGGAAATTGCTCAGCCGCTGCTCTCCGCCGGGACGGATCAGCAGCTCCGGGCTGGGCATTCCGGCGGAATAGAGGTATTTTTCAAAGGTTTCTTCTGTCAAGTCGTCCGGCTTTACAACACCTGCTGCGCAGTCTTCTGCAAATCTTCTTGCCCCCTGCGCAATCTCTGCCCTGCCGCCGTAGTTGATGCAGATATTGCACTGACAGCCGGTCAGCCGGTCGGAGATGGCGTTGCACTGCTCCACCAGGTCCCGCAGTTCCTGGCTGAGCGCCTGCATATCCCCCAGGAAGCGCAGGCGCACATTGTCCCGCTCCATGGTGTCGATGGCCTCCAGCAAGTACCGCTTCAGCAGGACCATGATGGTCTCCACCTCGTCCTTCGGGCGCTTCCAGTTCTCTGTGGAAAAGGCGTAGACCGTTAAGTATTCCAGGCCGATGTCCCGGCAATAGGTGGCGATGGCGCGGAAGGTCTCGGCGCCCGCCTTGTGCCCGGCGGTGCGGGGCAGCCCCCGCCGCTGCGCCCAGCGGCCATTGCCGTCCAGAATAACAGCGATGTGGCGGGGCAGACGTTGGAAATCCACCTGCCCCGCCGTATGCTCCTTTTTTTTCCAAAAAGCCAGATTCATGTATTCCCCTTCAGCCGCCGCCCGGATCAGACCTCCAGCAGCTCTTTCTCCTTCTTCTCTGTCAGGGCGTCGATCTCCTTGCACATATCGTCTGTCAGCTTCTGGATGTCCTTCTCGGCTATTTTCATGTCGTCCTCAGTGATCTCGCTGTTCTTCTTCTGCGCCTTGAAATTTTCCACCGCATCCCGGCGGATGTTGCGGATAGCCACCTTGCCGCCCTCGGCATACTTGGAAATCTGCTTGACCAGATCCTTGCGGCGTTCCTCAGTCAGCTGGGGAAATGCAAGACGGACCATCTTGCCGTCGGTCTGGGGATTGATGCCCAGGTCGGACTCCTGGATCGCCTTGCATATTGCCTTGACCGCCGTGGCGTCCCAGGGCTGGATGGTCAGCGTTCTGGGGTCGGGAGAGCCGATGGAGGCAATCTGATGGATAGGCGTGGGGGAACCGTAATAGTCCACCATGATCCGGTCCAGGACAGAGGCGTTGGCCCGTCCTGCCCGGACAGCGGCAAAGTCCGCCGCCACAGAGCTGATGGTCTTTTTCATTCTCTCCTCATAGGATTTGTATTCGTCTTTCAGCATGGTTATTTCTCCTCCTTAACAATTGTTCCTAATGTTTCGCCCCGCAGCGCCCGGACGATGTTGCCGGGGTCCTTCAGTGCAAACACCTGCACGGGAATATGGTTATCCATAGCCAGGCTGGTGGCGGTGGTGTCCATGACGGCCAGATGCCGGGCCAGAACCTCGTCATAGGTAATGCTGTCATAGCGTACCGCGCCGGGGTCCTGATTCGGGTCCGCGCTGTAGACGCCGTCCACGTTCTTTGCCAGCAGGATCACGTCCGCTCCGATCTCCGCTGCCCGCAGTACAGCGGCGGTATCCGTGGAGAAATAGGGGTTGCCGGTACCGCACCCGAAGACAACCACCCGGCCCTCCTCCAGCAGACGCACCGCATCCCGGCGGGTGTAGGGGTCGGCAAAGGCGCGCATCTCCACGCCGGTCAGCGTCTGGACCGGGACCGCCTTCTGCTCCAACACCTCCGCCACAGCCAGGCTGTTCATCACCGTAGCCAGCATACCCATGTGGTCTGCGCGGCTGCGCTCCATTCTGCCGCCGTCCTTGACGCCCCGCCAGAAGTTGCCGCCGCCCACCACAATGCCCACCTGGACGCCCATGTCCACGGCCTCCTTGACGGCGTCGCAGACCTGACCGATCATACCGAAGTCAAGCCCGAAGTGTTTTTCGCCCGCCAGGGCCTCCCCGCTGATCTTCAGCAGCACACGTTTATACTTTGGTTCCTCCATAGGCTATCTTCTCCTCTGTTTGTTTTTGGAAATATTCGCTATCCTCTATTTTAATATATTTTCCACGGTTTGAAAAGTGGTAAATTGCAAATTTTTTATGTCCGGCGAAAAATATCGTCAAATTCCGGGAACCTTCCCCTCCATCAAATGTAAACTTTCTGACAAAACCGGCCTCTTGCACTGGAAATTTCCGTCGAATGGTACTATACTATTGGAACACCTTTCACCATTCGTCAGACAAGGAGGAAATACAATGGCAGTGATTGACCCCGCCAAATGCACCGGCTGCGGCCAATGTGCGGAAAACTGTGCGGTCCGCGCGATTTTCCGAACCCCGGACGGCGTCTGCCAGTGCAACCAGTCCGTGTGCTTTGCCTGCGGACAGTGCGCAGCAATCTGTCCCGCAGGCGCGGCGTCCATGCCGGACCTGGAGCCGCCCATCCCCTACCGCCGGGAAACCTTTGACCTCGACCCGGAGGCGCTGCTCAACGCCATGCGCTTTCGCCGCAGTATCCGCCGCTTTACCGGCGAGAAGCTGACCCGTCGGCAGCTGGAGCTGCTGCTGGACGCGGGACGCTGTGCGCCCACCAGCTCCAACAGCCAGTCCGTGGGCTTTGTGGTGCTGGACGAAGAATTTGAGGCTATGCGGCCAAAAATCTGGGAGAGCTTTGCCCGCTTTGCCGAAGCCAAGGGACGAAAACTTCTTCTGCGCCGCTACCAGAGCTATCTGGAAAACCCGGACCAGCCGGACACCCTGTTCTACGGCGGCAGCCAGATGATTGCCGTGACCTCCCGGCAGCCTGTGGACGGCGGCCTGGCGTTAGCCAATATGGAGCTGCTGGTCCACGCCATGGGCCTCGGCGCACTGTACTGCGGCTTTGCCGCGCGCGCCATCGAAAACGACCCGGAGCTTCGGACGTACTTTGGCGTCACAGAGACGCGGCATCTGATCGGCTGCCTGATTGTCGGACATACGGACCTGCGCTTCTACCGCACCGCTCCGCGGAATCCGCCGCGGGTGGAGTGGAGATAAAATGCAGAGGGCTGATCTCCCCAGCCCCCTGCATTTCTTTGTTATACGCCCATCGTACCCTCCAGCAGCTCCAGGAGCCGCTCCTTTCCGTCGCCCTTCTCCGCGGAGAAAGCCGTCAGCGCGTCCCCCTCCCGGATCGACAGGGTTTCCCGGATGGCCTCCAGATTCGGCTCAATCTGGGATTTTTTCAGCTTATCCACCTTGTTTGCCACCACAAGCAGCGGACATCCCGTGTCATAGAACCAGTCCGCCATGGTCACATCGTCCGCCGTCGGCTTGTGCCGGGCGTCCACAATCAGAACCCCCCAGGAGATCAGTCCGGAGGCAAAATATGCCTCCATCAGCCTTCCCCAGCGGTCCCGCTCCGCTTTGGACACCTTGGCGTAGCCGTACCCCGGCAGGTCCGCCAGATACGCCCGCTCGTCCAGCAGAAAATAATTGATCTGGCTGGTCTTCCCCGGCGACGCGCCGACACGGGCGAAATTCTTTCGGTTCACAATCCGGTTGATGACCGAGCTTTTCCCCACGTTGGACCGCCCCGCAAAAGCCAGCTGAGGCCGTCCGTCCCGCAGGAAATCGCCTGGCGATGCGGCAGAGCGGATAAATTTCACACGGTTAAAATTGATCGGCATGGCATCTCTCCCTCTTTTCAGACTTTACTGCCGCAGCGCGGCGTCCGGCGAGGCCGGGTCTGGGGTCAGGAATGCGGTAATGATCCCGTCGCTCCGCTCCGCCTTTGGCTCCGGCAGGCAGAGCGCCTCGCTGAGAACGGTATCAATATTTTCCGCTGCAACAAACCGCAGGGCCTCCCGCACCACCGAGTCGATCTCCGTCAAATCCCGCTGGTTGTCCTTGGGCAGAATCACCGTCCGGATACCGCTGCGCTTTGCGGCCATGGTCTTTTCCTTCAGGCCGCCGATGGCCAGCACCCGGCCCCGCAGGGTCACTTCTCCGGTCATGGCCACGTCGCTGCGCACCCTGCGCTCCGTCAGCGCGGACACCACCGCCGTGGTAATCGCCACGCCCGCCGACGGTCCGTCCTTAGGTACCGCCCCCTCCGGGAAGTGAATATGGATATCCCGATTCTTGTGGAACTCCGGGTCAATGCCCAGCTGTCTGGCGCGGCTGCGGATGCAGCTGACCGCCGCGTGGGCGGATTCCTTCATCACATCCCCCAGATTGCCGGTCAGCTCCAGCTTGCCGGTTCCCTCCATCACGTTCACCTCGACCTCCAGCAGCTCGCCGCCGGACTCTGTCCAGGCCAGACCGTTGACAACGCCTACCGGGTCCTTATCCAGAGCCGGGGGCAGGTAACGCCGTGCGCCTAAGAATTCCTCCAGGTTTTCTGCTGTAATGGCAATTCGCTTTACATCGTCTGCAACCAGGCGCATTGCCGATTTCCGGCAGAGCTTGCCCATCATCCGTTCCAGATTGCGAACGCCGGATTCCTTGGCGTACCCGGCGATGACGGCCCGGACCGCCTCGTCGCTGACCCGCAGCGTCCGCCCGTTGATGCCGTGCTCCTTCATCTGCTTGGGCAGCAGGTACTTCCGGGCAATTTGCAGCTTCTCCTCGTCGGTATAGCTGGTCAGCTCGATTACCTCCATCCGGTCCAGCAGCGGGCGGGGGATGGTGGAAGTGGTGTTGGCTGTCGTAATAAACAGCGCCTTGCTCAGATCCAGGGGAATTTCCAGGAAGTGGTCCCGGAACGCATAGTTCTGCTCCTGGTCCAGCACCTCCAGCAGCGCGGACGACGGGTCCCCCCGGAAATCATGGCCCATCTTGTCCACCTCGTCCAGCAGCAGCAGCGGATTCATGCTCCCGCTCTGGCTGATGGCGTTGACAATGCGTCCCGGCATCGCGCCAATATAGGTTTTCCGGTGGCCCCGGATGTCCGCCTCGTCCCGGACGCCCCCCAGACTCAGCCGGGCCAGCTTCCGGTTCAGCGCGGAGGCCACGGAAATGGCGATAGAGGTCTTGCCCACGCCCGGCGGACCCACCAGACAGATGATCTGCCCCTTGGCCTCCGGGTTCAGCTGCCGCACAGCGATAAACTCCAGAATCCGTTCCTTCACCTTCTCCAGACCAAAGTGGTCCCGGTCCAACACCTTCCGCGCCGCGCTGACGCTGGCCCGCTCTTTGGTCTCCACGCCCCACGGCACCTCCAGGCACACGTCCAGATAGTTGCGGATGACCGCGGCCTCCGCGCTGGAGTAGGGCTGCTTGGCCAGGCGGTCGACCTCCTTCAGCAGCTTCTCCTCCACCTCGCCGGACAGCCCCCGCTCCAGAATTTTGCTCCTGTACTCGGTCAGCTCGCTGTCCTCGTCCTCCCCCAGCTCCTGCTGCAGCAGGCGGATTTGTTCCCGGATGATGTGGTCCCGCTGGACCGCGCCCATCTCCCGGCGGATTTTCCCCTCCAGCTCCTGCTCCACGGTGAGCACCTCGGTCTCCCGCGCCAGCAGCTCGTTGACCTTCCGCAGCCGCGGAACCGGACGGACTTCCTCCAAAATTGCCTGCCGGTCCTGGTGGCGCAGCATGATATTCTGGGCGATAAAATCCGCCAGATGGCCGGGGTCCCGGTCGTCCAGCACTGCGGCGGCAATCTCGTCCCCCATCCGGGGCATCAGGGACGCATACTCCACAAAGTTATTGTAGGTCTGGCGCAGCAGGGCCTCCAGCTGGAAATCGGAGATACGCGCCTTTGCCTCCTGCACCGGCTCCACATTGCCCTGTAAATACGGCTCTGTCTGCCACAGCCGCCGCAGCCGCGCACGGGTCCGGCCCTCCATCATCACACGGACCGAGCTCTCGCTCAGGCGCAGAATCTGACGGATCAGGGACACCGTCCCCACATGGTACAGGTCCCGCTCTCCAGGATCGGCGGCGGTCAGCTCCCGCTGGGCAACCAAAAAGATGTACTGCTCCCCCTCCATTGCCCGCTCCAGCGCACGGATCGAGATATCCCGCTCCACGTCAAAGCTGATGACGCAGCCCGGAAAGATGGTCAGGCCCCGCAGCGCCAGAACCGGCATATTCATGGTTGTAGTTTCTATTGTTTCCATAGCAAGCTCCTCTCCCCGGAAGCGGGGCACAGGTTTTGAAAAAAGCGTAAAAAAACCATTTGCGCGAAACTTCGTCTCGCCACTGGGGTCATCCCGAAGGGCGAAACGAAGCTCCGCATGAAAACGCTTTTATATCTGGGTCAGGCCGGGGTGGGCGTACTGGCCCGCCTTCCGTTTCCCCGGACAAAGGTGGGGCCGCACTCCCCCCGCACGCAGGCCGGGGTGATGACCACCCGCTCCACCGAGGGGTCCGAGGGAATGTCAAACATAATATCCGTCAGCAGGCCCTCCATGACGGCCCGCAGGCCCCGCGCGCCGATATTGCGCTCAATGGCCTTGTCCGCCACCGCCTCCAGGGCTTCCGGCTCAAAGGTCAGCTCCACCTTGTCGTAGGCGAACATCTGCTCATACTGCTTGAGCAGCGCGTTTTTCGGCTCTGTCAGAATCCGCACCAGGTCCTCCCTGCTCAGGGAATCCAGGGGCGCGATAACAGGCAGGCGTCCCACCAGCTCCGGGATAATGCCGAACTTCAGCAGGTCGTGGGGCTGGACCTCCTGCAGGATCGTCCCCACGTCCCGGTCCTTCTTGCTCTGAATGGGGGCGTCAAAGCCCATGCTCCGCTTGTCGGTGCGCCGCTCGATGATCTTATCCAGGCCGTCGAAGGCGCCGCCGCAGATAAAGAGGATGTTGTGGGTGTCGATCTGGATGAACTCCTGATGGGGATGCTTCCGTCCGCCCTGGGGCGGCACGTTGGCGACGGTACCCTCCAGGATTTTCAGCAGCGCCTGCTGCACGCCCTCGCCGGACACGTCGCGGGTAATGGAGACATTCTCGCTCTTGCGGGCGATCTTGTCGATCTCATCCACATAGATAATCCCGTGCTCCGCCAGCTCCACGTCGTAGTCCGCCGCCTGGAGCAGGCGCAGGAGAATGTTCTCCACGTCGTCGCCCACATAACCGGCTTCGGTCAGGGTGGTGGCGTCGGCGATGGCAAAGGGCACCTGCAAAATCCGGGCCAGGGTCTGGGCAAAATGGGTCTTGCCGCTGCCGGTGGGGCCGATCATCAGAATATTGCTCTTCTGCAGCTCCACTTCCCCTGCGCCGCCGTAAAAGATGCGCTTGTAGTGGTTGTACACCGCCACGGACAGCGCAATCTTCGACCGCTCCTGTCCAATGACATACTGGTCCAAAATCGCCTTCACCTGGTGGGGCTTCGGCAGCTTATCCGGCAACTCCGGCGCGTAGTCGCTCCGGCCCAGCTCCTCCTCCAGCAAGCTCACGCACAGCTGCACGCACTGGTCGCAGATTCGTGCGCCGGGACCCTGAATCAGCCGCCGCACCTCGCTCTCCCGTTTGCCGCAGAAGGAACAGCGCAGCGGCTTTTTGGTCTCGTCATTCATATGCATATAAATTCCTTCCCGGTTATCGAGAATAAATGACCTTGTCGATCAGGCCGTACTCCTTGGCCTCCTCGGCGGTCATGAAATTGTCGCGCTCGCAGTCCGCCGTTACGGTCTCCAGGCTCTGCCCGGTGTTGGCGGCCAGGATGTTGTTCAGGCGGGTCTTGATGGTCTCCAGGCGTCTGAGGTGGATCGCCATATCCGTCACCTGGCCCTTGGTACCGGCGGAGGGCTGGTGGATCATGATCTCCGCATTGGGCAGAGCCAGCCGCTTTCCCTTCGTGCCGGAGGACAGCAGGAATGCGCCCATGCTGGCGGCCATGCCCACGCAGATGGTGGACACGTCGCACTTGACGTACTGCATGGTGTCGTAAATCGCCATACCGTCGGTGACGGAGCCGCCGGGGCTGTTGATATACAGCTGAATCTCCTTGTCCGGGTCCTGCGCCTCCAGATACAGAAGCTGGGCCACTACCAGGCTGGCCGTTGTGGCGTTCACTTCTTCACCCAGGAAGACGATGCGGTCGTTGAGCAGGCGGGAAAAAATATCGTAGGACCGCTCTCCCCGATTGGTCTGCTCAACTACATATGGAACTAAACTCATGGTGTGTTACCTCCTGAATTGTATTTATGAAACCGGTGAACTCCCTCCCGCTTCAGTGCGCCGCCGCACTAGGATACCCATTTCCGGTATTTTTTAATACAGAGGCTCAGCCCTCCGTCTTCTCCTCCGCCTTCTCCTCTGCGGGGGACTCGGCAGCGGCCTTCTTTTTTCTGGTCCGCTTGGGCTTCGGGGCTTCCTCCGCGGGGGGCTCTTCTGCAGGGGCCTCCGGGGTCTCCTCTTCCGCCTTGATTTCAGGTTTGACGGCCACGGCGCTGTCCGCCACCACGGCAATGGCCTTGTTCCGCAGCAGCTGCTCCTTGACAACAGCCTCCTCCATGTACTTCTTCAAGGTCTCCACGTCCATTTTGACCTGGTCCGCCTGCCGCTGGAACTCGGCGGCCACCTCCTCGTCGGAAACCTCAATATTCTCCGCCTTGATAATCGCGGACACAGCCAGATCCAGCAGCACCTGCTGTTTGGCCGGCTCCATAGCCTGCTCCAGCAGAGCCTCCTCGCTGGAGCCGGTCATCTGCACATACTGCTCCACGGTCATGCCCTGTCCGGCCAGCTGGCGGGCGAAGCCCTCCACAAAGCCGTGGGCGCGGTTTTCAATCATATCGTCGGGGACGTCTGCCTGGAGGCCCGCGGCCACTTTGTCCATCAGCACGTTTTCAAACTCCTGCTTGACGGCCTCCTCCCGCTGTTCGGTCAGCTTTTTCCGCACGTCCTCTTTCAGCTCGTCCAGGGTGTCGAACTCGGACACGTCCATTGCGAACTCGTCGTCCAGGGCGGGGATCTCCTTGACCTTGACGGCGTTGGCCTTCACATGGAAAACCACGGCCTTTCCGGCCAGCTCCGCGTGGTAGTCCTCCGGGAAGGTGATGTCGATATCCCGCTCGTCGCCGGCCTTCATGCCCGCCACCTGCTCCTCGAAGCCGGGGACAAACTGGCCGGAGCCCAGGGTCAGGTCAAAGTTGGCGCCGTCGCCGCCCTCAAAGGGCGTGCCGTTCAGGAAGCCCTTGAAATCAATGTTGACGATATCGCCCATTTCAGACGCCCGGTCCTGGTCCACCAGACGGCTGTTGCGGTCCGCCATGGACTTCAGGTGGTTCTCCACGTCCTCGCCGGTCACGTGGACCTCGGACTTGGGGGCTTCCAGGCCCTTGTACTGGCCCAGCGTCACCTCCGGATACACCGCCACCGTGGCTTTGAAGGAAAAGCCCTCTTTGCCCACGTTGAGCAGCTCCACCTTGGGATAGCCGACAACCTCCAGCTCCTGCTCCTTGACAGCCTCCGCATAAGCGTCCGGCAGGATAATGTTCACGGCCTCTTCATAGAACACGCCCTCGCCGTAAGCGCGCTCAATCATCTTGCGGGGGGCCTTGCCGGGACGGAAGCCGGGCATTCTGATTTGTCCCCGCTGTTTTTTGTAAGCCTTCTCGACAGCGGCTTCAAAATCCCCGGCGCTAACTTCTACGGTCAGTTCGACCATGCTTTTTTCTAATTTATCGCAGCTTTTCACACTCATGTTTATTTTCCTCCGTTTACTGTCGGCCTCTCACAGTCAGCCAGTTTAGTATTGTATCACAACAGATTAAAAAATTCCAGTGTTATTTTCAATCATTCAATATTTTTTTCGGGACAAATCCCAGATAATCCGCAGACACCAGGCTGTAAGCCACGTTTTCCACCGTTCCCTCGATGGCCCGCTTGTGGGTGGGGCCGTGGAGGTGGCCGTAAAAGCACTGCCGGACCTGGTATTCCTGCAATTTGCGGATGATTTCCGGACACCGGTAGCCCATATACAGGGGCGGGTAGTGGAGGAACGCCAGGATCGGCCTGCCCTCCGCCGCCTTCAGGGACGCCTCCAGCCGCAGGACCTCCCGGTTCAGGACTTTTTCGTTATGCCCCGACTGCTCTTCCTCGTAGAACCATCCCCTGGTGCCGCAGATGGCGTACTCCTTATAGAAGCGGCAGTTGTTGTGCAGGATGGAGATGGAGCGTATGCCGTTTCCGGCAAAGAAGGCGTTCATTTTGGCGGCGGTGTTCCACCAATAATCGTGGTTGCCCTTGAGGATGATTTTTTCTCCCGGCAGGCGGTCGATGAAGCGGAAGTCCTCCAGGCTCTCGTTTAAGTCGATGCCCCAGGAGGTGTCGCCGCACAGCACGGTGACATCCCCGTCCCGGAGCTGGGAGAACGCCTCCTCCAGCCGCTGGACGTGGCCGGTCCAGCCCGCGCCAAAAATGTCCATTGGCTTGTTCACCGTCAGGGACAAATGCAGATCGCCGATTGCATACAGCGCCATTGCGTATCGCCTCCCCCGCAGCCGGACTATTGCAGAAACGCCTGCACGGCGGCGTCCATGCCCGCCTTCTCCGTCACGTCTGTAAAGCGGACCGCCTTCCCCCGCAGCTCCGCCAGACGCGCCGGCGCGGGTACGCCTGACAGGTCCTGCAGCTGGCCGATCCGGTCCAGGCTGTCCTCCGCCGGCGTCTCCCCGATGGCCGCCAGCACGCTGTCGCAGAACTTGTACGGACTGGCGGTGGACACGAAGATGGACGGCGTCTCGTCCCGGCTCTCCCGCCGGTAGTCCGCCAGCACCTTGGCCGCCACGGCGGTGTGTGGGTCGATCAGATAGCCGTGCTTTTTGTACATCCCGGCAATGGCGGCGGCAGTATCCTCCTCGCTGCAGTAGCCGCCGTAGAACATCATCTGCAGCCGCTCCCGAATCTCGTGGCTGATGACGTAGCGTCCCGTCTGGCCCAGCTGGGTCATATACTCCCGGATCAGGCCGTCGTTCCACTCGCTCAGGTCGAACAGCAGCCGCTCCAGATTGCTGGAGATCAGGATATCCATGGAGGGGGACATGGTGGTGTGGAAGGGGCGGTTCCGGTCGTAGACGCCGGTGCGGATGAAATCCGTCAGCACGTCGTTGCGGTTGGAGGCGCAGATCAATTTCCCCACCGGCACGCCCATCTTGCGGGCGTAGTAGCAGGAGAGGATATTGCCGAAATTGCCCGTGGGGACGCAGTAGTTGACCTTCTGGCCCAGGCGGATTTCCCCGGAGCGCACCAGATCGCAGTAAGCGGAGATATAGTAGACCACCTGGGGCAGAATGCGTCCCCAGTTGATGGAGTTGGCGGAGGAGAGGAAATAGCCCCGTTCCGCCAGGGACTGCCGCAGGTCCGGGTCGGAGAAAATGCGCTTGACCCCGCTCTGGGCGTCGTCGAAGTTGCCCTGCACGGCGCACACCCCCACGTTGCGGCCCTCCTGCGTCACCATCTGCAGCTTTTGAATCTCGCTCACGCCGTTTTCCGGGTAGAAAACCAGAATCTTTGTCTGCTCAATGTCCTTAAAGCCCTCCAAGGCGGCTTTTCCCGTGTCCCCGGAGGTGGCCACCAGGATACAGGCGGTCTTCTCCTCCCCGGTTTTCTTCAGGCTGGCGGACAGCAGCAGGGGCAGCATCTGCAGGGCCATGTCCTTAAACGCGCTGGTGGGGCCGTGCCACAGCTCCAGACACCAGGTGTTCCGGTCCACCTTCCGCACAGGCGCGACCGCCGGGTGATCAAACTTGTCCGGACTATAGGCGTTCAGCGCGTAGTAGCCCAGCTCCTCAGGCCGGAAATCCTCCAGGAACTTTCCAATGACATACGCCGAACGCTGCTGGTAGGACATACCGCACAGGGCTTCCATCCCCAGCGTGCCCAGATTGGGGAACGACACCGGCGTAAACAGCCCGCCGTCCCTGCTCAGGCCCATGGTGATTGCTTCCGCCGCGCTTAGACGCAGGGTCTTGTCTCTTGTACTTAAATAGTCCATGCTTGATGTTCCTCCTGGAACGCGCCTCTCAGAACGCGTTGATAATGTAGTTGATCCGCCGGCTGGTCCAGTAGACCTCGGCTACATCGAACCGGCACCGGCAGTCCAGCCGCCGCTCGGCCAGGTAGAGGCTGGCCGCGGCCCGCAGTTTCCGCTGTTTGGCCGGGGTGACGGCCTCCCGCGGCTGGGCGAAGCCGCCGCTGGTCCGGGTCTTGACTTCCACAAAGCACAGCGTCCCCGCCGGGTCGCGGGCAACGATGTCAATTTCCCCCCACCGGCAGCGGTACTGCCGCTCCAGAACCGCATAGCCCCGCCGGGCCATTGCCCGCGCCACCGCAGCCTCCCCGCGGTCGCCCAGCCGCCTGCGCTCATCCGCCACGGCCTGCCTCCCACTTCTTCAGGAAGCTCCGCCGGTGGACGGGGCTGGGGCCGTAGCGGTCCAGCATTGCATAGTGGAGCTTTGTGCCGTAGCCCTTGTGCCGGTCAAACTGGTACTGGGGGTACCGCTCCGCCAGCTCCAGCATATAGCGGTCCCGGCTCACCTTTGCCAGAATGGAGGCGGCGGCGATGCTGGCGCTGCGGCCGTCCCCGCCCACCGCCGTTTGATGGGGCGTGGTCACGGCGCACCGGCTCCCGTGGTCCCGGTTGCCGTCGATGAGGGCAAAGTCCGCAGGCGGGTCCAGGGCGTCGATGGCCTTCTGCATGGCCTTCATCCGGGCGTTGAGAATATCCAGCGCGTCGACCTCCTCCGGCGGCACGGACGCCGCCGCCCACGCCGCCGCCTGCTCTATAATCTGATCAAAGAGTATGTCCCGCCGCCGGGCTGTCACCTTTTTGGAGTCGTTCAGCCACGGCAGCGTCAGCCCCCGCGGCAGGATCACGGCGGCGGCGTACACCGGCCCGGCCAGCGGACCCGCGCCCGCCTCGTCGCAGCCGCATACCCGCCGGTACCCCTGCTCCCAAGCGGCGGCCTCCAGGTCCCAGAGGGGTTCAGCCATTGCCGTCCACCTCCGGCAGCTCCAGAGTAAAGCGGCCCAGCCTGCCGCCCCGGAACTCGTCCAGCAGAATGCGGGCCATGCGCTCCGTATCCACACCGCCGCCCCGGACCAGGAAGCCGCGCTTTCTCCCCGCCTTCTCCAGCAGCGTGAAACCGGCGTCCTCCGGCTCCGCCTCCACCTTGTACCGCTGGAGCAGGGCGTCGGGATACTGCCCCCCCAGATAGGCCATGAGATGGGAGGCCAGCTCCTCCAGGTCCACGATCTCGTCCCGCACCGCGCCGGTGCAGGCCAGGCGCATCCCAACAGCCGGGTCGTCAAACTTGGGCCACAGCATCCCCGGCGTGTCCAGCAGCTCCAGGCTCCTGTCCACGGCGATCCACTGCTTGCTCCGGGTAACGCCGGGGCGATCCTCCGCCTTGGCGGTCTTGCGGCCCGATACCTTATTTATAAAAGTGGATTTGCCCACGTTGGGAATGCCCAGGATCATAACCCGCAGCGTCCGGCCCGCCTGGCCCCGCTCCGTGTAGGCGGCAATTTTCTCCGCGAGCAGCTCCCGGACCGCGCCGGCAAAGCGTCCGGTCCCCTGCCCCGCCTTGGCGTTGGCCTCCAGCACGGCGTAGCCTTTTCCCCGGAAATAAGCCGCCCACTGCCGGGTGGCGGCGGGGTCCGCCAGGTCTGTGCGGTTGAGGACGATCAGCCGGGGTTTTTCTCCCGTCAGCTCCTCCACGTCCGGATTGCGGCTGGACAGGGGGATGCGGGCGTCTAAAATCTCGCACACGGCGTCCATGCGCTTCATCTGTTCAACGATCATCCGCCGGGTTTTGGCCATATGGCCGGGATACCATTGGATGTTCATGGCGTTTTCCATGGCCCCCTCCCGTCAGCCGGAGACGGCGCCCACGCGGCTCCAGTCCCGGTGTCCGGCATCCGGCGTCTGGCCGGGGATCAGCAGCAGCAGCGCCTTGCCCTGGAGATAGCCCTCCTTCACGGGGCCCAGCTGGCCGGAACGGCTGTCGGTACTGTGGTTGCGGTTGTCGCCCATGACGAAGACCTCGTCCTCCTCCAGGGTCAGGGGGAAGCGGATGCTGTCGCTCTTGTAGGTGGGCTCCTTGGTATACGGCTCCTCCAGGGGCTGGCCGTCCACGTAGACCACGCCGGCGGTGAAGTCGATGTCCACGGTCTGGCCCCCGACGGCGATGATGCGTTTGACCAGCGTCTCGTCCAGCTCGGCGTTGTAGTCGTTGACCACCACCACGTCTCCGGGCTGGAAGTCGCAGAACACGGAGTTGAGCACCAGCAGCCGGTCGCCCGTATACAGCGTATCCTGCATGGAGCCGCCGCTGACGCCGATGAGCCGGACGAAAAATGTAAACAGCGCCACCACCCCGACCACCGCCGTAATCAAGGCCTGGGCGCAGCAGTAGGCCGTACTCTCAATTGATTCCGGTTCTTTTTTCTCCTCCGTCTCCTGCGGCCCGACAGAATTCTCCATAGAAAGCTCCTTCTTTTCTTCTGCCATTGCTGTACACTCCTTAACGTTTTGGTATTACAAATAGATAGCTTAGCATAGTTTCAGCAAAATTACAACCGTGAAGTTTGATAGGCAGCTCCTTTCATCCCCATGCAGAGAAAAAGCGCACCCGGCGTAACCCGCCGGATGCGTTTTTGTTCACTGAAATTACAGCTTCTCGCGCACCTTGGCGGCCTTACCGACACGATCGCGCAGATAGTACAGCTTAGCGCGGCGCACGACGCCGTGGCGTACGACCTCAATCTTGTCGATGGTGGGAGAGTGCAGCGGGAAGACCTTCTCCACGCCCACGCCGTAGGACATACGGCGGACGGTGATTGTCTCCTCAATGCCGCCGTGTTTCTTGGCGATCACGATGCCCTCGTAGACCTGGATGCGCTCCCGCGCGCCTTCCTTGACCTTTACGTGAACCTTCACCGTGTCGCCCACCAGCACGGGGGGCATTTCCTTCAGCTGTGCCTTTGTCAGTTCTTTAATGAGATCCATGGATAGATTTCCTCCTGTTTTATAGGCGTTCTTAACAATTTTTGCGGGACCGCGACCTTTTCTTGTCCATCCCTTGACAGAGGACCGCCCTTTTTGCGTGGATAGGATATCACACCCAAAAAGAAATTGCAAGGGAAATCGTCAATATTTGAAAAATTTTTCTACCTGAGCGGATGCAGCATCCAAAAAAGGCTCCCCTGAAAGGGGAGCTGGCACGCGCAGCGCGACGGAGGGGTTTGCTGTTTCCCGGCAGAAAAAATTTTTATCAAAAAAATAAACTACTTGTCAAAGAGAGTAAAACGTGGTATGATAACAGCAACGAGGCAAATAATAAGGCAGGACATGGGCGATTAGCGGTCACCCATGCCCCTATGCAGGAGACAACACCTCCTACACAATAGCATTTGCTACGCCAGCTCCTATTATAACAGTCTTTCCACTGTTTTTCAATAGTCAGTTTTCTTACCCTCTACTGCGGAGGACTGTTTTACAATACGGGGTTTGTGTCTGTACATATGCGGTGTGGGGTAATTATATCCTGCACCGCTTTTTGTTTGTCTCGGCGGGAACCGGTCCGGCGGG
>JAAWQS010000153.1 GCA_022800665.1 Oscillospiraceae bacterium | reverse complement strand
GTCGGGGATCATGCTCTCCCAGACATGCTGAGCGTAGTCGGTGTAACCGCCAACTCTGTTGCCAGCGGCATCCAGCTCCCAGTGGTCGCCGTAACGTGCGGCGGGCATATCGTCATCGTAGTTCTGGAAGGACACGACGTAGACAGCTTCGCTGCCATCGTAGCAGACCAGGACGTTGTTGTAGCAGCCATAACGATCCTGCCAGTCGAACTCTCTGTCAAGGTCGTATACGAAGTTGTCCTTGATAAACTTGGACTCTTCCACGCGAGGCTTCAGAACGGTACTCAGAGTGCTCTCATCCAGATGGGCATTCTGACGGTCATAAGCGGCGTTCTTCACCTCAGGTTCATAGTCAAGGGTGTAGTACTTGGTGTCGGCGGTCAGCTTCTTCTGGAGCTCGCCGTTGCTCTGGTAAGTCTTCGCGCCGCCAGTGACCATGGTGTCAATACCCACATAGTTGCTGTCAGCGGTGTACTGCTTGGTGTTGACGTTACCGATCATGAAGGAGAGGCCCTCGGAAACGATCTTGTTTCTGTTCATGTACTCGATGGTGTAGATACCCTCTTCGCTGGTGGGATAGAGGTTGTACACACCGGGCAGGACCTTCTTGTAACCGGCCTCGTCATAGTTGACGTCGTAGGTCAGGATGGACTTGGTCAGGTCAACCTGGATGTCCTCCTTGACGCCGTTGCTGCGGATAACAGTGAGGGTGTCGATACGCACGCCGTTTCCGACGATGGGGGAGTCAGCCACGAAAATCTGCTCGGCAGACTTCTTATAGGCCTTGTTGAGCTCCACGACCACCACGTCAGCGGTGTAGTAGTATCTGTCGCGATCGCCGCTGGTGCTCACGCGCTCGTGTCTGGTACCAACAGCATAGATATCCTCGACTGTCTTCAGCTCCTCGACGGAGAGGCTGGGAACCTCGCCGTAGCCCACATACTCCTTGACATGGTAGGCGTTGTTCTCTTTCCAGACGAAGTAGTAGACAGTGCTGCTCAGAGCGCGAATCTCAACCTTGTTGTCGGCTGCGCCCACGGGAACAACAGGCGTGTCATAAGCGGTCTTGCTGGTTGCATAGGCATAACCGTCGGTCGCGCCGTCCTTGAAGATACCAGTGTAGTAGGTCTCCTGAGTGGCGCTTCTGACCGGCTTGGGAATAGAGATCATAGCGTGGCTGCCGCGCTCGTAAACGGAGGCGAAGTCCACGGGGATCAGGTTGCCGTTCTCATCCAGACCAGCAACAGCGGTCTTCAGGAAGGTCTGGTCGCCGTCCTTGGCGTTGATGGAGAGGTTTCCGGTACCGCCCATCTTACGCATGGCGCCCCAGCCGTTGTTGAGGGTATGTCCATCAATGAACAGGTCGCCGTCGCGGCCCACATCCACGTTGTTGATGCGGCCATCCTGGTAAGCCTTCACAGCATACTGGTCATCCTTGCTGGTGCTGTTGTAGTAGCCGTCCACCAGGAGGGTGAAGCTCTTGGCAACGCTCTTGACGAACACCAGCATGTAGTCGCCGCGGCCCAGATACATATCGTAGCTCACGCCGTCGGCCATGCCGCGCACGTCGGGTGTGTAATCGGGATTGTAGACATGCTCGCACACGCCGGACTGGGTGTAAACCGTGCCGTCAGCGGTGGTAGCGGTCAGGTCGTTGCGGTTGACCTTGTCGATCTTAGCAGTGACGGGAGTGGCCTTATAGGTCTGGGCCTTACCGTCGATGACAGCGTAGTAGACGATGTCGTTGACTGCCAGGGTGTCAGCGGAGACAACCTTCTGAGAGGTGATCTCGTTGATGTTGTCCTCATCGCTGCCGAAGTCGATATCCTTGGTGTCCAGGGTGACAGCGGAATCGGAAACCTTGTCAACCTGAGCGGTGGTGTAGATAACCTTCAGGACGTAGTCAGCAACGCCGTCCTTGTCGTTGTCGATAATCTTGACCCAGTTGCCGTTCTCGTTGTCATTGACTGTAGCCTCGGTATCCTGGTTGATGTACTCGGTAACGAACTGGTTGTAGGACATGCTGTCGGACAGGTCCTTCAGGCTGGAGGTACCAGCGTACACTTCGCCGTAGGTGTAGGCGTCGCGGGTATCCAGGTCCTTGACCTCGACAAAGCGGTCGGCATAGTCGAAGATGGACTGGATGTTGGACTGATGGTCGGAACCAATCTCGTCGCCCGCCTTGAAGCTGGCCTCATAGATCCAGAGGTACTTGCCATTGGACAGCTGCTTGACATTGTAAGAGCCGTCGGACTTCTTGAACTCATCCAGACCAACGGTCCACTTGTAGGTGGCGCGCTCTCTTTCGTACTCAGCCTCGGCAGCGTTGAAGTCATTTCCACCGAAAGTGCTGACGAAGTTGATCTCGTAACGGATGCGCCAGTCGGACATCCAGCGATAGCCCTTGCTGAAGTTGATGTAACGCTCAGCGGACTTATCCAGGGAGATGCTGTTCTCTTTGGCAAAAGCCTTCAGAGCATCCTCGTCCTTGATCTTGGCAGTGCTCTCAGCGGTAG
>JAAWQS010000154.1 GCA_022800665.1 Oscillospiraceae bacterium | reverse complement strand
GTGAAGGTGGTCAGACCGCTGATAGCGATGGTGTGGTTGGGCTGGGGGGTAACGTAGAGCAGGTCAGCCTGATTGGCGAACTTCACCCACTCAGCGAAGGTGATGGTGGTGGTAGCGTTGGCGCTCAGGACCTTGACAGTCTCAGTACCATTGACGCCGCTGCGCAGCTCGACAGCGGGAGCCTCGGTCTTACCGGCCACAATGCTGGGGATGAGACTCTGCCACACGGTCTGGGCATAGTCGGCATAGTGGACGTGGCCGCCGTCGCCGTTGTTGTACATATCCTCGTCGTAGTTCTCGAAGGAGACGACATAGACAGCGGTGTCGTTATCGGTGTTGCCGCCAACCAGGATGTTGTTGTAGCAGCCATAGAGCTTCTGCTCCGGGAAGACGCGGTCGAGATCATGGAAGAAGTCGCCGTTCTTGAACACGCGGTCGCTCTCGTTGACGCGGGGAGCCAGGACAGTGTTCAGGCTGCTCTCGGTCAGGGTAGCGTCCCACTTGTTGTTGTAGTTGAGGGTGTAGTACTTGGTGTCGGCAGTCAGCTTGTACTGCTTGTAGTCCGCACCATTGAAATCGCGCTCTGTGCCATAAGCCAGGGTGTTGACTTCGAGGTAGTTGGTGTCGGCGGTGTAACGCTCGGTGCTGACATTGCCGACGGAGAAGACGCCAGTCTTGGCAACCTCGTCAGCGGTCAGGGACTCGATGGTATACAGACCCTCTTCATTGGTGGGATAGAGGTTGTAGATACCGGGCTGTGCGCCCTTCTTGCCGGCGATGTTGTAGTTTCTGATCTTGGAATCAGTCAGATCAATGCGCAGGGTCTCCTTGGCGCCGTTGCCGCGGATGACCTCCACTTCGTCGATCTGGATGCCTGCGCTTACAACAGGTGTATCAACCAGGAGGATTCTCTCAGCGAACTCGGTGTAGGGCTCAGCGAACTCCACCACAACCACGTCGGCGGTGTAGTAGGTGCTGGTCCGGTCAGCGCTGGTGCTCACGCGGTCGCGCTGGGTACCGACAGCGTAGATATCCTCGATCTTCTTCATCTCTTCAGTGGAGAGGTTGGGCAGGTCGCCGTAGCCAACATACTGCTGGACACGGATATCGTTCTTGCTCTCCCAGACGAAGTAGTAAATGGTGCTGCTCAGGGCGCGGACCTCAACGCGGTTGTTGACGTCGTTGGTGTTCGCCAGTGCGTTGTAAGCAACGCTGGAGTTACCGGTAACATAAGCGGTACCAGTGGTGTAAGCATCCTCCACGATGGAGGTGTAATACTTCTCCTGTGTGCTGCTGACCGCGTTCTTGGGGAAGGCGATCATGGCATGGCTGCCGCGCTCATAGACGGAGCCGAAGTCCACAGGAATGAGGTTGCCGTCCTCGTCCAGTCCAGCCACAGTGGTCTTGAGGGCATTGCCCTTTGCATTCAGCCAGTTTGCGCTCTGGCCCAGCTCACGCATAGCGTTCCAGCCGTTGTTGAGCACGCCGTTGGCGTTCTTGTCAATGAACATACCGCCGTTGCGGTTGAGGTCCACGTTGACAATACGGCCATCCTGGTACGCCTTCACAGCGTACTGGTCGCCCTTGCTGGAGCTGTTGTAGTAGCCGTCCACCAGGAGGGTGAAGCTCTTGGCTGCGCTCTTGACGAAGGCAAGCAGGTAGCCGCCGCGGCCCAGGAACATATCGTAGCTGACGCCGCCAGCCATCTCAGTCACGGGCTTGACATAATCGGGATTGTAGATGTGCTCATGCACGCCCGCCTCTTCGTAGACAGTACCGTCAGCGGTGGTAGCGGTCAGGTCGTTGCGGTTGATCTTGTCGATCTTAGCTGTGACAGGCTCGGCCTTGTAGGTCTGGGCCTTACCGTCGATGAGGGCATAGTAGACCACATCGTCCACAGCCAGAGTATCGGCGGTGACGACCTTCTCGGACTCCAGCTCATTGATTTCATCGCCGTCGGTGAGCTTGATGTCCTTGGTATCCAGGGTGTAAGAGCTGTCGGAGACCTTGGAGACCTGGGCGGTGGTGTAGACGACCTTCAGGACGTACTCAGCGACGCCGTCCTTGTCGTTGTCGATGACCTTGACCCAGTTGCCCTTCTCATTGGCCTCGACCTTCGCCTCGGTATCCTGATTGATGTACTCGGTGACAAACTGCTTGTAGGACATGCTGTCGGACAGGTCCTTCAGGCTGGAAGTACCGGCATACACCTCGCCGTAGGAATAACCGTCACGGTTGTCCTCGACACGGTTGAAGCGGTCGGCATGGTCAAAGATGGCCTTGATGTTTTCCTGATGCTTGCTGCTGATCTCTTCGTTCGCCTTAAACTCCGCAGAGTAGGTCCAGCGATAATGCGTGCCGTTGGCATCGGTGAAGGGGACAGCGGCCTTCTGGAAGTCCTTCAGCTCGACAGTCCAGCCGTAGTCGGAACGGTCGCCCTCGTACTCTCTCCAAGCCGCGCCGGTACGTTCGGTAACATCGGTGGAATCGCTGACGAAGTTGATCTCGTAACGGATACGCCAGTCGGACATCCAGCG
>JAAWQS010000152.1 GCA_022800665.1 Oscillospiraceae bacterium | reverse complement strand
GTTTTACAATACGGGGTTTGTGTCTGTACATATGCGGTGTGGGGTAATTATATCCTGCACCGCTTTTTGTTTGTCTCGGCGGGAACCGGTCCGGCGGGATGCGGGCGTAAACGCCCGCCCCGTCCGGGACTGCCCCGGCGAGATTTTGTCCATACGGCAGAAGCCGTAGGGAAGGAGAAGTATGGCAGACTACAAAAAAATGTACCTGACGATGTTCAACGCCACGGAGGATGCGATTAACGCTTTGGAGAACGTCAGACAGGCTCTCATCAATGCCCAGCGGGAATGCGAGGAACTGTACATATCCGGGCCGGCGCAGGACAAAGAGTCGGAGGGCGGCGGAATGGCCGCGCCGGCTGCTACGTGAATACAGACCAAAAGGGAGGGTACCGGTTTTTCGCCGGTATCCTCCTTCTCTATCGGGTCTGGCCGTACATCCGCTTGCAGCGATTGAACCGCCAAAGCGACTGCGTTTGCTGCGCCGCTGCCGCCGCCTGCCGCTGCGCTTGATTTATGGCGGAAAATGTATTATGATAGAAGCCGAAGCGTTCCCACGAGCGGGAACGGAGAAGTGAAGAGGAGGCTTCAACATGATTATTACGCAAAAAAAGCCGGTGGAGGAGCTGCTGGACATGCTGGAGGGCGTCACAAAGGTGGCCATTGCCGGCTGCGGCCAGTGCGCATCCGCCTGTCAGACCGGCGGCGAGCCGGAGGTCCAGGCCATGAAAGAATTCCTGGAGCAGCACGGCATGGAGGTCGTGGGGACTATGCTGCCCGACGAGTGCTGCCATAAGCTGCTGGTCCGCCGGGACATCAAGGCCATCAAGAATTCCGACGCCCAGGCCGTTGTGTGCATGGCCTGCGGCGACGGTACCCAGACGGTGGCCGACAATATCAACCTGCCGGTCTATCCCGCTAACAATACCATGTTCTTAGGCCAGGTGGAACGGGTGGGCATGTTCAACGAATACTGCCGCATGTGCGGGGACTGCGTGCTGGGTTCCACCGGCGGCGTGTGCCCCATCACCAAATGCGCCAAGAGTCTGGTCAACGGTCCCTGCGGCGGACAGAAAAACGGTAAATGCGAGGTCAACCCGGACAATGACTGCGCCTGGATTCTCATTTACAAACGGCTGGTTTCCATCGGCCAGGAGGATAAGCTGGGCCAGACCCGCCCGGATAAGGGCTACGCCGGGGTGTCCTACCCCAGACGGATCAATCTGCGGGAGAAAAAGTGAGGGGGATGAAGTCATGAGTTTGCTGCAAAAAGCGTTGGAAAACGGCAAGTTTGCCGTCACGGCGGAAATGGCTCCGCCCAAGGGCTACAGCTTCCAGGAGCAGTTGGAGGCCGCCGCCCTGCTCCAGGGCAAGGTCCACGGCGTGAATGTTACGGATATGCAGTCCGCCTGCCTGAAGGCGTCCTCTTTGGGCCTGTGCATCCACTTGAAACAGGCCGGGGTGGAACCCATCCTCCAGATGACCGGACGGGACCGCAGCCGTATGGCAATTATGGGCGACGTGCTCTCCGCCGCCTCCTTCGGAATCGACACCATGCTCGCCCTTACCGGCGACCATCCGGTGGTGGGCGACTGCAAGGACGCCAAGCCGGTCTATGACCTGGATTCTGTGGGCATCCTTCGTATGCTCTCGGAGATGGAGGCCACAGGCAATGACTGCGGCGGGAATCCTCTGGCGGGCGGCGCGCCGGTCTTCTTCAAGGGTGCGGCGGTGACGCCGGTCTATGAGCCGCAGATTTTGCAGATCAACAAGCTGCGCCAGAAGGTCGAGGCCGGAGCGCGCTACATACAGACCCAGGGGATTTTTGACCTGGACAGCCTCCGGCAGTTTATGGAGGCCGTGGACAAGGCCGGTATCAAAGTCCCCATTATGGCGGGCATCATCCCCCTGAAAGCGGCGGGAATGGCAAAGTTTATGAACGAAAACGTCCCCGGTATCGCAGTGCCCCAGGAGATGATTGACCGGCTGGCCGCCGCTGCCGCGGAGGGTAAGGAAAAGGGCGTCAAGGGCCTGCCCGCTAAGCTGGGTATGGAGATGGCGGCAGAGATGATCGCTAAAATCCGTGACGGGCATATTTGTCCCGGCGTGCATATCATGGCCATCGGCGCAGAGCGGAATGTGCCGCCAATCCTGGAAATGGCCGGTGTGCAGGTTGAATTTTAAGAATAACTGCCCATAGCGTTCCCGCGCAGAAATCCTCCATTTGTCCGCCTGCCCCCCCTGGGGCGGACGGCGATGGAGATTCAGCGCGGGATTACAGCTTTCGCAGAGGTGTGATATGGATGATGAGAAGTCAAAAGGACGTAAAGCCAAGCCCGGTATGAACGCTTCCTTGCCGCAAGACGGGAGAACTACCACAGGAAGAAACAAGCGGAAGCCGAAGCCGCCCAAGCCAGCTAACGCAGATACAGAAAACGCCAGGGACAATGATAGTCCGTGGCGTTTTCATCGTTACTGCCGTTCCAGCAAATCCATATATTTCTGCTTTTCAGTATCAGGGATTTTCAGCGCCGCCATAGCCTGCTCAA
>JAAWQS010000041.1 GCA_022800665.1 Oscillospiraceae bacterium | reverse complement strand
TTCCTCATGGACTACGCCAACGCCCAGCAGGGCTCCTGGCAGACCCTGGCGGCGGGTATCATCGTCATCATGCTGCCCACGGCGCAGCTGGAAGTTGCTGCATCCGTCCAGCAGGGCGCTCTCGTCCAGAGAGACGGAGATCGTGGACAAAAACTGCCGGTAGATATAGAACTGCATCAGATCTGACGCTGCATAGATCAGTATCGGCGCGCCAATGCTGCCGTACAGGCCGATGCCGCTGATGATCTTGAACCGAGCGATCTCGGTGACGAAGGTAGGCGCCAGCAACGGACCGGACGCTCTCCAACTGGTAGAGGAACGGTTCCCCAACATCACCACTCGTGTTTTTCACCTTGTCTTTACAATATTCCCCACAAACTTTTGCACTTGTTCCGTTGGAAAAACAATTCTATTCCGTTGTCCCGCCGTCCTGCATATCTCCGAACAGGATGCGCAGATAGTCCCGACGGCCATAGAGAATGCGATCCACATAAACCTCATTGCCATTGACACGATAAAAGGTAAGGTAGTTCCCAGTCACGAGAACGCGATGGTCACTCTGTGCATCCGCTGTTCGCGCTGCAGCCGAAATATTTTGAAGTTCTGATACAATTTTTTATTTTGCCATAATCAGGAGCCAACACCGGGCGTCTCTATTGCCTGCTGGCGCGGTTTTTGGGGGATGTCCGGCAACTCCAGCATCGCGCGTCCGCTGTTATACACTGTATGTAGTCTTTGAGTTCAAAAACTACAGTAAAAAGATTACTCAAAAAGAGATTTATACAACTGAGAAATATCTTTACAAGACCGCGCTGAGACAGGTCGCAATCATTATATCGAGGCGGGGCTGTGACAGTCATGCGATGCAGGCGGCTAAGGGCAGCCTGCGGGCGCCGGAGCGAATCTTCTTCCACTGCACAAAAGAGATGATTATTATAGCTGCCATATGGCAGCTGGCACAAATAGATGCGACCTGCAAAATTAGGAAATCCCCTTGTAATAACATGTCAAATCGTGTAGAATATTGTCGATAACACGAGCAACAGAGGGGGAATGCCTGTGCTGCAAGCTGACCTGTTGGAAAAACTGACGGAAACCAAATATCTCTCGGTGGATAATTACGAATCCTACCGCGCCATCATGCGCCTTTTTTATCTGGAACACCAGAAAATGCACTACCAACTGGACAAAGACACTGTTTTGCAGCTGCTCCGCAACCATCCCATGTTTACGGAGTACTCTGCCGCCCAGCTGACCCTTGACTTGGATCAGTTGACTACTTGGAAAAGTCTGACTACCGTGCAGGATCCCCACAGGCACTACACCATTGCCGATTTCAAAAACCGCCGGTTTCAATATATGATGTCCCCGGCGGCTGTGGAAATTGAGCGGATGACGGTTGCATTGGAGAACTTGTCAGTCAGCAGCGCCAGCCTGTCGCCCAGTTCCTTCCGGCGTCTTCAGGCAGGACTTCGTGAAATGAATGAGCTGGAGAATATGGAGCTAATCGAGGTGCAGAGCTGGTGGCGGGATATACAGGGAGACTTTCAGCGCCTGAGCCAGAATTATCAGGACTATCTGCGGGAATTTTATGGTCCCAGTATGGAAAAACGCATGAATGCCGGGGAATTTGTTGCCTATAAACACCATCTCATCCACTATCTGGAGGGCTATATCCAGGACCTTCAGCACAGCGCCGCGCAGATTGGCGCACAACTGGATGCTTACTCAACTGAGCAGATTGCGCAAATGCTGGACTTGGTGACACGCAGCGAACTGGAGGTTGTTCCCCACCCAAAATCCGCGCAGCCCTCCTGGCAGGAGGTGCGCTCGCGGTGCGAGGGCGTCTGGCAGTCGCTGACCTCCTGGTTTACCGGTCCTGCGCCCACATCAAGACAGGTACTGGATGTAACCAATAAAGTCATCAGCGATGTTGTACAGAACGCGGCTCTGCTGGTACAGCTGGAGAATATGGGGGTGAGCAATAAGGCCGAGCTACATCACCTTCTGACGCTTTTCGCATCCTGCCAGTCTCTGCAAGAAGCGCACAGGCTTTCCGCTATGGTTTTCGGCGCGCAGCAGGCCCGGCGCTACTCCATCAATGCCGGCCAGGACCCGGACCGCATGGACCGGAGCATCTATGACGAGCCACCGCTGATGCACACCGTCCAGCCAAGGCTCCGCACCTATAAGCCCCGTATGGAACGCAATGGTTTTGCGGACAAAAGTGCGGAAAAGGCCCGGCAGCGGGAGAAAATCCTTGCGGAAGAACAGGCGCTGAAACAGCAGGTCCTGCACTATATCCAAGGCGGGAAGGTGGATTTTGCCCTTGTGCGTGACCCGATTCCGCCGTCCGTGCGTACGACGCTGCTCAGTTGGGTGGCGCAGGCAAATCTCAATTCGGACCGGCGGAGCCATACGGAGTACGGACAGTCCTACCGGCTGCACAGTCGCGGCGGGGAGCTCTGCATCCCCTGTACGGACGGGACACTGACCATGCCGGACTGCGTTCTGATTTTTGAGGAGGACGGCTATGTATGAATTCCGGGAACTCCTGAACCGGTTCTGGGTTACCAAAGAGGCGGATAAGGAGCTGTATTTTACCCTGAGACGCGCTGCGCCGGAGTACCGGAAATTTGCCCGTGAACAACTGGGATGGAATCTGATCATTGATGAGAAAGCGATCAAACTAGAAAAAGTGCCGCCCAAAGCCATGTCGTGGATGGGGATCGAAAGCTTTATGGAGGAGTTGGACTACTGCCTGTTGTGCGCCTTACTGCTGTTTTTGGCAGACTTGGATGACGGGGAACAGTTCCTGCTCTCCACCCTGACCGAATCCCTGGAAACTTTCCTGCGGGAAGTCAGACCTGTGGATTGGACCCGATTCCCACACCGAAAATCGCTGGTGCGGGTTTTGCAGTACGCGCAGGAGATTGGGCTGCTGCTGGTTTTTGATGGTGACAGCGGCGGTTTCGGCAGCGACCAGGAACAGGAAGTCCTATACGAAAATACCGGCTTGTCCCGGCGCTTCCCGGTACATTTCGGGCGGGATATCCTGTCGTGCCGGACGGTTGAGGATTTCGAGAATTTCGAAGGCGCAGAAGCGGAACGCGGTTGGCAGCGGGTCCATCGGGTGTACCGGCAGCTGGTCTTGTCCCCAGGCCTCTACTGGTCTGCGGAAAACAGCAGCGACTATGAGTACATCAAAAATCAGCGCAGGCGGGTTGGCAAGACTTTGGAGGACGTTCTGGGCGGAGAACTTCAGATCAACAAAAACGGTGCGTATCTCCTTTTTGAGCAGAATGACCGGAGCGCTCTGACCTATCCGGAGGGCAAGGCGATTACAGACGCCGTGCTGATCCTGTGCGCTCAGCTGCGGGAACAGATTGCGGCGGGCATTTATCCGCGGGGGAACGACGATCTGGTATGGATCAGCCGCCGGGAATTTCTGCACGAGGTGGAACAATGCCGCTCCCGGTACGGCGAGGGATGGGGAAAAGCGCTGCGGGATTTGAACCTGGACCGGCTTTGCGAGGAACTGACCAGCTATATGTCCGCATGGTCGCTGCTGGAGGAACAGGGGGACAGTCTGCTGCTCTATCCCGCCGTTGGAAAATGGATCGGAGCGTATCCTGCCGACTATCAAAAGAAGAACAGGGAGGGGCGTACGGATGAACCGCTGGAAGATGCATAAATTGGGGTTCCTGAACTTCTGGCTGTACGATCAGGAGGAATTTCTGCTGGAAAACGGGCGTATCCTCCTGCGCGGAAATAACGGGGCCGGAAAATCCATCGCCACACAAAGCTTCATCCCCTTTATCCTGGACGGCAACCGGCGTCCAGAACGTCTGGACCCCTTCGGCTCTACCGCAAAAAAAATGGATTTCTATCTGCTGGGGGACAATGAGGACACCAAAGAGGAGACCGGGTATCTGTACCTGGAGTTCAAAAAGGAGAACCTGGAGGAATATCTCACCATCGGAATCGGGATGCGGGCAAAACGCGGGAGCGGAATCGACCAATGGGGCTTCTGCCTCAGCGATGGGCGGCGAATTGGCCCCAATGGCGTTCGGCTCTATGAAAAGCGAGGCGGGCAGATGATCCCGCTGAGCCGGCAGCAGATGAAGAATCTGCTGGCCGACGACACAAATTGGGCGGATAACGCCGAGATGTATAAAGAGCTGGTCAACCGCCGGGTCTTCCGGTTCCGGGATACCCGGCAGTATGAGCAGCTGATCCAGATGCTGCTGAAAGTGCGCAAGCCCAAGCTGTCCAAAGACGACTTCCGGCCCGCGGCGTTGAAAGAAATCCTCAACGATTCTCTGCGTGTGCTGACCGACGAGGACTTGTCCGCAATGGCCGGCGCCATGGAGCGTATGGATGCGCTGGAGGGTATGCTCCACAGCTGCCGGGAGGCTATGCAGGACGCCAGAATCATCCGGAACGAGTACACCCGCTACAACCAGTACGTCCTGGGACGCAAGGGCAGGGAATATCTGGAGGCCCGCAGCGCCGTCCAGCGGCTGGTCCATCAGCTGGAGGATGAGCAGGCGCGGTGCGGCCAACTGGAAACACAGCTGGCAGAGCAGGAGCAGCGCAGAGAACAGTCCCTCCTCTTCTACCAGCGGGCAAAAGCCCAGCGGGCCGCAATGGGCGACGAGGATCTGTCCGCCAAACAGGGCCAGCTGGTACAGAAGCTGGCGTCCTGCGAACATTTGCAGAGCCAGGCGGAACAGGGTGCGTTGGACCTGAAGCGCCTGAAGGACAAAATCTACCGGAAGGAAGTCTCGCTCCGGGAGCTGACACAGCGGCGGAGGGACGCGCAGGACGGCGTCCGGCTGGCGCTGCGGGACCTGCAGGACGGGAACAGCATCCTGGAGCTGGGACCGGAACACGAGGCGTATACCAGGGAGCTCCAGATGGGGCGGGACGAGGCGGAGCAGAAGGAGGTCCGTGCCGCGCTGCGGCTGAGGCGGAAGCAGATTGATCATGTTTTGCGGTGTCTGGAGCGGGCCGGACAGGCCAAAGAGGTCTACGACGATGCCTGCCGGATGCTGGATGAGAGGGAAACGGCTGTCAGAAGGGCAGAGAGTACGGCGTTGGATGCCCAACTCCAGGAAAACAGCGAGCGCGACCGGCTGCGGCAGGCCTTTGCGGAACGACAGGAGAAAAACGTCCGGCTGACGCTGTCTGAGGAGGATATCCACACCATTTATCAGGCGGTGAACCGCTACAGCTCATGGGCGGACTGGAGCGCTGTCTGTAATTTGATGGATGACCGTGCGCGCAGTGCGGAGAGAGAACTGGACGCGCAGAGGCTCCGGCTGCAGAATACGCAGGACAAGTGGGAGCTGGAGCAGAAGGAATGTAGGCGGACGCTGGAACGCCTCAAGAGCCAACCGGAACCGGAGCCGCCCAGAAGCGCGCAGATCCAGGCCACACGGGTGCAGCTGGCCATGGGGGGGATTCCCTGCGCCGCATTTTATGAAACCATTGATTTTGCGCCGGGTCTGTCCCAGGAGGTCCGCGATCTGCTGGAAGCGCAGCTGCTGGATGCCGGGCTGCTGGATGCGCTGGTGGTCCCGCCAGAGTATTTGGAGCAGCTGCGGGAACTGCTGGCAGAATATCCGGACTGCTTCCTTCTGCCAGGAATGCCGGCAAAGGACCCGGTCACGGCTTTGATTCCCGACGGGACGGGGACCTTCCGCAATGTGGCGGCGGCATGTCTGCAGAGTATCTCACAAAGCGACCTGGAGGCTGAGACCGCCCTTTTGCCGGACGGACGCTTCCGCAGCGGCTTGATCCGGGGATACAGCCGTGCGGAGGGGCCAGCCGGCTATGTGGGCGCCGCCGCACGCCGGGCCAATCGGGAGCGGCAGATCCAGGCGCTGGAGGAAAAAATAGAGGCGCTGTCCAAGGAGGCCGGCGCCGCACAGCTGCAAATTGATTACTGTGACGCCTGTTTGAAGGAGCTGCAGGAGGAACGGGCGCAGATGCCCACGGCGGTGGATTTGGACCAGGCGCTGGAGATGACGGCCCAGGCGCACCGGACGCTGGAGGAGGCGGAGGCGGAGCGGGAACGCTGGCTGCTGCAAATGCGTGCGGCCAGGCAGGGCCTTAACAGCCTGGAGCAGAAGGTCCGCGCAGCCAGCGCGGGACTGCCTTACGCGCTGACGGTTCCCGCTTATGAGGAAGCCAGGGACGCGGCGGAGGAGTACCAGGGACTGCTGGAGCAGCTGGAGAGCCAATACCAGGAGCTGCGGTATGCCGCCGGGGCTGTCAAGGATATGGAAAATGCAATTGAAGACCAGCAGGATCAGATTGATATGGCGCAGCAGCATAACCGTACCATTCAAAGGGAACTGGAAATAAACCGCGCCGCCGCCGGGGAGCTGCGGGCATTTTTGGACAGGCCGGAAAACCAGGCCAGGGCAAAGCGGCTGGAGGAGCTGGAGCGGGAAATAGAGAGTCAGGACAGAGAGAACCGGGACGCGGACCGGAAATGCGTCCAGCTGACAGAGCAGCTCAATGCGTCAAAGGAGGCGGTGCAGACGAAAAAGCAGCGTCTTCTGGAGGCCACAATGGACGGGCATGGCCTGGAAACCTATTTTTCCGAGGATTTGGCGCTGGGACTTTCCGGGATGGACAGCAAGCAGGGACTGGAAAAGTGTGCGCGGGAAGCCGTGAGCAGAATGCAGGCTTCCGACCAGGACCGATCCCATGAGCAGGTGCAGGAGGCGCTGCGGAAAAATTATGAACAGCACAACAGCAGTATTTTGAAGTACCACCCGGAAATCAAGCTGGTTTTCGACGCGCCGGAGAAATCCAACATGCTCCGCCAAAGATACTGTATTACACTGAATTGGAAGGGCAGGGACATCTCCCTGTACGAGTTTATCCAGGCATTACAGGCGGAGATTGAAATGACGGAAACGCTTTTGGAGGAACAGGACCGGGAGCTGTTCGAGAACATTTTGACGGAGACGATCAGCTTGAGCCTGCGCGGCCGGATAGAAGAGAGCCGGAAGTGGACGGAGCGTATGACGGCGTTGATGTCCACCCTGGACACCTCTATGGGTCTGACCTTCAGCCTGGACTGGAGGGCGAAAAAGGCGGAGAGCGGCAAAGAATTGGACACGGCCCAGCTGGTGGCGCTGCTGAACAAGGACCGGGCGCTGCTCAGCCGGGAGGACAGCCAGCGGGTTTCCTCCCATTTCCGGATCAAAGTGAAAAAGGCCCGGGAAGAGGCGTATACCCAGGGGTTGTCCCCCAATTACGCGGATTTGATCCGTACGGCGCTGGACTATCGGAACTGGTATGAATTCCACCTGTTCTACCAGCGGGGGGAGAATGCGAAAAAGGAGCTGACGGACCGGGTTTTCAACCAGTTCAGCGGCGGCGAAAAGGCTATGGCGATGTATGTGCCGCTGTTTGCCGCCGTGTCCGCCCAGTACCAGAAGAGCGAGTCGCCAGTGACGTGCCCCCGGCTGCTGGCCCTGGACGAGGCCTTTGCGGGTGTGGACGAAAAAAATATCAGCGCCATGTTTGAGCTGGTACACCGGCTGGACTTTGATTATATCATGAACTCGCAGGCGCTGTGGGGCTGCTACTCGTGTGTGGACGATCTGGCGATTGCCGATTTGCATCGCCCGGCAAACGCCTCTGTGGTCACGATTTTGCGGTATCGATGGAACGGACGGATCAGGGAGGAGATACCATGACGGAGGCTGCGGGCTTTTGGACGGCATACTTTCGGGAACATCCTGCGTACAGCCGGATTTTGCTGGAACTGCGGCAGAAATACCGGAAATTCGGGTATCCGGCGGGGGTCATCCGTTTGGAAGACGCCAGTGAGGAGGAGCGCTGTGCGCTGCGCAATATCTTTGGACAGCCGTTTTCTCCGCCGGTTCAGTTCCGAACAGAGCGCTTTGAAACCGCAATGCGGCAGTTGAAGTTTCCTGATGTCTGTCTCAAGGAAGTGCTGGAGCTCTACTTCGAGGAAAAAATTGTAACGAACAGGGAGCGCCGTCAGACACGGGACAGCCGGTTTTGCCAGATGCTCCGCACTGCGGCGGAGGAAACGGAGAGCGAGACCTGCCGCCGGTGGCTCCAAGCGTTGGAGAAAAAACAGGGCGGCGGGTATCTCCTGCTCTATCGGGAGGCGGAGCGGAATCTTGACGGGGCGCGGGACGCACTGTGCCGGGCCTGCCAGAGCCTGGCGCGGCTGGAGCAAAACGCCGGACGGCAGGTAAGGCTTGCCGTACTCAGCGCACAGGCGGCCGGGGACCCGCATGGTTTGGACAGCTCCGCATTGGGCGGGAAGCTGTTCCTGCATCTGCTTGCGGCGCGTATTGGGCAGGCCGTCCCGGAAAACGCAGAGCAGCGGGACGCGCTGTATTTCCGGAACGGCATCCTCTGCGACAGTATATCCAGTACGGTCACGCAAGTGGGGTTGGCGCTCCAGGCAAAAAACAGGGAACATCCAGCCTATGGTTTGCTGCGCAGAGGTCATGAGATATGTACGCTGAACCTGGCCAATGTATCCCGCCTGACAGGGGCGAGCAGTCTGTCCGGAAAGGCTTATCTGGTGGAGAACGAGATGGTGTTCTCTCAGCTCTGCGATCAGGCGGGACGATTCCGCTCCCCCCTGGTTTGCACATCCGGGCAGCCGTCGGTAGCGGCGCTGCGTCTGCTGGATCTGCTGGCGGAGAGCAGTACGGAGCTGTATTACTCAGGCGATTTTGATGGGAAGGGGCTGTCCATTGCCGTGCAGCTGCTGACCCGTTATCCGGGACGGCTGAAGCTATGGCATATGATGCCGGAGGATTATGCGGCATGTGTTTGCGATACGCCGCTGAGCGGCGCAAGCGCGGCGTTGCTGCAGGGATGCTTGGGAACCGCCCTGGAGGAGACCGCAAGAGCGGTAGCGGAAACGCAGCGTGCCGGCTATCAGGAGCTTTTGCTGGAGAGGCTGGAAGCTGATTTGACAGAAACATTGTAGGAAGCAAATAATTCGCACATGGTGTTTTTGAGGGGCTTAGAGGAGAGCAAAAGGTCAACTTCGCCGCATATGGCGGCATACAGGGCAGGGGTGAGACCGCCCTGCGGAAAAGCGGCGTCTTTGCCGGCACGGACGGATGTCCCTGCCACTGTATCAGGCGCTGTGATGCTGCGGGAAAGCCTTTGCGCCTCTGCAGGCGTACCGCTATAGATCCAGATTCGCATTTCAATACATCCTTTCCGGGAAAATGAAGGACATATTTATATTCTATTGCGCTTACAAAAAAATATACATGGTCCAGGCGGTCAATGTGGGAATAGCTGTCAGGTTTTTCACAGCGGCAAGAATGGACCGCGCCTCTAACCGGAACCGCTGGTCCTTTCTGCAATGGCTGATAATCAACTTTTTGAGCAGCTCCCCTTTCGCCCTTCAGACGTATTCATCCAAAATCATCCGTAAACGCCAGGTCCATAATAACAGGGTGCCGAAACAACTCCATGCCCGTGGCGGCATCGCAAGCCACCAGATAATAGGGTTCATCCCGGTCATATTTCCGGTTTTTGAAGGTAAACCGCATCCGGAAAATGCGCTTTGGAGTTTCCGGCTCCCGGCTGTCGGCAATATAGGCGTTTTCGTTGGAAATCCTCTCGTTTTGTTCCGAAACGAAGAACACCTTGTAGGCCGCTTCTTTTACCACATCGCTGACCGGCTCCGACTGTAGGAAATCCAACGTAGTAATCAAATTTGTAACCTTCCGCAGAATGCTTACCAGGCTAATCTGCGCAGGATGGGTCTCCACATGGCCCTTCTCCATTTTGATTTTCAGAACCGGAATCAGCATCTCTTGCGGGGAGGAGCCGCCGTGGACATAGTTCTGCCCGCCGCCAGACAGCTTGAATATGCTGTTTCCTACAGGAAATGAGACAAATTTTCCATCTTCACAGCCCAAAATCTCCCTCATTGGAACGCTTTGAACCCCTTGTTCCTGAACAGGCTCCCCGGTGACAATAAAGCGGCGGTTCTGGAGGGATTTTGTATCTTTGATACCGGTAATCTTGTCGCTTTCTGCTCGTTTGCCGCGCTGGTAGAGGAACCCGTGGTCAGCCGTAACAACGAAATGTGTGGTATTGGCGCTGGCAGTAAGCCGCCGGATCAGCCTCATGATTTCGTCCATAGCCTGCTCGCAGGCGTTGAAAACCTCATCCTCCGTGCGGGGTTCGTCTCCATGGGCGTCAATCTGATTCTGATACACATAGACAACCTGTTTACCGGTGAAGATCTCCCGCAGCTCAGCTACTTTCAGGGACTTGATATCGTCCAGCTGCACACATACGCTCTGTGGGCAATGGCCTTGTAAAATCTTCTGCCGGGCCGCTAGACCACTGCCCTGAATTCCATCCGTGAGGACACGGAAATCATCTGTCATTTCCAGGGTGCGGTGGGGCAGCAGCGCCGCCATTCCCAACTGGGTATAGGACGGCAGGACGCCCAGCATCACATCCAGCTTGGCGGTGCATTTAGGGTCATCCTGCATCTGGGCGAACAGTTCCCGGCCCACCTCGTAGCGCATGGCGTCGGAGATGATGACCACGGTGCGGACATCCGCCTTTTTTATGTTCCGGGCATAAAAGTTCCGCTGGAGGGGCAGAAGCTCCAGACTGTCCGGTTCTGCCAGGGCCGCATTCCACTTGGGAAGCTGCTTTGCCAGATATTCGTTGGCGTAGATGTTCTCCACCAGCTCCCGCAGCGGCTCAAACCCCTCGGAATTCTCGATCTGGTCATAGTACAAATAAAACTTTCGGTATGCCTGATCCAGACGGCAGCCGGTGTCCTGATACTGCTTCACGATGGCCGCAAGCCCATCCGGGCAGGTATAGGCGGCGGATGCGGTCAGCGTATAGGCATTCTCCAGCAAAAGGTAAGCGTTTCTATACTGGCTTCCGAAGTGCATCTTGAGCCGCTTCCCGCAAATCTCCGGAATGGCAAGGCCGTTGAGCTTAGCTCCCGTATCCTCCGCCACGAGACGCTCCGTGAGCCACTTAACCAGTATCCCATCCACAACCCGGAACGTGTCGCAGTCCAGCAATTCCTCGGCGGGATAGTCCGCAAGGGCTTGTCCGGCTTTCAATCCCGCGGCTGCATAGTCAGACAGCTTATCATAACGCTCCCGGTAGAGGATGCTGTTTCTCATGCCGTCTAAAAATGAGATACTGCTCCCGGCCTTACAGGAGACAAAGGAGTTCCAGGTTTTGGGAAGTTTGGACGGGATGCACTTGCGGGCGTTTGTCACAAACAGCGTCACCACCAACCGCTCCAGGGAGGGCGCCACATCCGCATAGCCAAACTGCCGCTCGCAGAACTGCCAGAACATCTCCGCCAGACCGCACTGCTCCAACTCTGCCAAAAGGGGGTTGCCGCTCAGCTCCCCGGCGGTCAGGAGGGCGCACACCACCTCGTCGAAGGAGCAGGCGCGGGTTTTGCAGGCGGCGCAGAGCAAGGCCGTCTGCATGGCCTCCTCGTTACAGCCGTCTATCCCGAAAGCACGGAACCGCCGGGCAAATTCCTTCTGTGCGAAGAGCCCGCTGTATTTCTCAAGGAGCTGCCGGCAGTCATCCTTGATGTCCATGCCGGCGCACAGCAGGGCCATCCGGTCTACAAAGAACCGCGTGGAGTACAGCAGCGTGTCCTCCAGGTGGTTGTCCTCCACGTCCGGCTTGGGGAATGGCGCGTAGAGCAGGTAACTGGTCGTGGTGTCCACCCGCTCCAGAAAATACTTTGTGTAAAACTGGTTATCCGGCTGCAGGCGATACACCTTCGCCCCGGTCAAGGCCAAGGAGTCGATATCCTCCGCAAAATCGCCGTTGTCATCGTACCAGAAAACCAGCTTGCGGATGTCCCCGGCGAATTCGGCGTTCAGGCGGTCTTCAATTTGTCGTAAGCTTAACTCTTCCATTATTTTCCTCAAATCTTCCCCAACACGGGATACTTCTTTCCATCCGCCGCCGTCTGGACCTTCTCGTAGTTCACTTTTACCCCGTCGTCCAGGTCCAAGGCAATCCGGGCCAGGGCCAGGAGGGCGATTTTCTCGTCATACTCCCGGCACTCTTTCAACTGCTTTTGCAGTTTTTCTTTCCGCTTGGCGGAGACAGCAACCTCGCGCTGGTTTTTACTGTTGTCGATCATGTCCTGCATCCGCTCGATTTCGCTGGCATACACCCGCTGGAGCCGGTGCAGATAGTCCACCCGCAGTTTGCCAATGGTGTCCGGCGTGTAGCGGTGGAGGTAAATCAGGGCCTTGAAGCCGTTCTGCCTGCCGCTGTCGAACAGCCAGTAGATGGGACGCTTCTGGTAAATTTTGCAGTGGTCGGCAAAAAAGTCTTTCAGGAAATAGCTCCGGATGCTCTCACGGGCGGTTGCGCCCTTGTTTCCCAGAGCCTTGGCGATAAAGTCCAGATTTTCCTCCAACGTGTCCGGACCGTAGACCACCTGCAGCCACTGGCACAGGCGGGATACGATGTCGTCCTCCAGATACGCCTCGTCGGTGAGGGGGAGGATGTTGTCACCATCAACGGGGAAAGTTGCTTCTATCCATGTACCATCATGAGAAATGTAAGTATAATCTTTACTGACAGAAATGGATATACCACCTAAAGTAATCGGATTACCCTTGTCGTCAACCAAACGATCTTTTCTGTAGACAGAATCAAAATTTCCTCCGGCATAGGCCAAACCTTCCACGTCCAGGGAGTACCGCCCGAACATGCACCCTACGGCGTAGGACAGCAGGGAGCGGATATCCCGGCCCAGTTCCGCCCGCCGGACGGTCACGTCCTTCTCCTCTACCTCCGGCGTCAGTTCCTCCTGGAGTCCATAGATGTCGATGAAAATGCGGTTGAGTTCTTCCTCGTTGGCCTTGAGCTGTTGGAACCGCTCCTCACACACCGCTTGCCATTTCAAAAAAGCGTTTTCGACAGAAACATAGATTTCTATATCTGAATCTGAATATGTGCCATTTTCATTGTACCGTACAACTGGGATTTCTCTTTCAGCTTCTTCCATATAATCCAGCAGCGGATGCCGCTTGAAGTCCCAGGAGGTCTCAAAAGAGTCCCAGTCGCTACGAGAAAGAGCGATATTGTCTGTTACTACCTTATCAACATACTCGTTATTTTTTTCTATCACAGGCACTCTATCAATTTGTTCAGGCCCATAATTTATTGTTGGTGCCAAATACTTTAACATTTCCATTGCTACATTTGAGTTTAGCAACCCAAGATGATATAACAAATCATTGAATCTGAAAAAGCTAACTGGTCCTCCGTTTCCAAATAGGATCCCACTTGGAACATATCGACAGGAAAAAACGCCAGACGACACTTCTGTCCATGTTATTGCCTCAGCCATATAGTATTTAGGGTCTCTCAACCTGTAGTTTTTTACAACTGCTTTAATCTCAGCTCCATCATCCTTCAGGTTAACAACTGTGTCAAAATTTCCATACCACTTGCGTTTTTCTCCCCCAGATGTCACAGGAAACCATTTCTTTCTTGAAACAATCATATCCTGTTGAGAACTTAATTGAAAACCAATATTGTTGATACCTACTTCATGCCAAATACGAAGAAACCGACTGTTATCGCCTGTGAGAACACCTTTTTTTGTTTCGCCACCAAACGCTCTGCCGTTGGTAAAGACAGAAAGCATAGTCTCACTCACCCAATACGCCACCGGCGCACCAGGAATTTTTGAGAAGTTGTCCGCACTCTGTTCAAAGTAATAACCGCAACTATGGTTATCAATCGCTTCCAGCACCTTTTGCCTCTGGACTTCCATACCACCGCGGAAATCTGTCAGTCGCAAATAGCAGCCCTTTTTGTTAAAATGATTATTTCTTAGCACAAAAGTGCAGACTGGGACTGTCGCCTCCTCAAAGGCTGAGTATTCAAATTGTATCAGAGTTTCAATCGTCTTATCATTGCAAAAGCAATTACGAAGCTTTTCATAGGACTGAATGAACATCCAGACATATGGAGAAAAAAATCCAAGAAAGCCAGTCGGCCTTGTCAAATATGTACACCGCATCATAAATGCTGAAAAGTAATCAGATTTGAAATCAACATACTTGTTTTTAATAAAGTTAGATAATTCGCTGTTCATATTGCTTGCGCCCATATACGGCGGATTAGTCACCACCACATGATACTTCTGGGCCAGCAGAACCCGGTAATTCCAGACACTCAGCCGCCGTTCGTAGTCCGGCAGATCAAACACAGACTGCGGCTCTTCCGGCATTTCCCCCGGCTCGTCCACTATAAGCAAAGACCCGAAGTTCTCGCCGTCCTCATCCCCGGAGGTACTGTAAACCATGGGCTGGAGATTGCGGGAGAAAAACCGCCGGTCATACTGCCTGGCCTTCATCATCACGGCGAAGTAGGCCAGCTGCGCGGCCCGTTTGTCGATGTCCAGCCCATAGAGGTTGCAGCGCACGATGCTCTGCGCCGCATCCCGCGGGGAATAGCCCTGGCTCTCATAAATCTGCATCAGCACATCAAAAGCATACGCCAGGATATGCCCGCTGCCCATACAGGGGTCGATGATCTTGATATCCTCCGGGTTCAGGGTCCGCCGCTCCGCCCGCAGTTCCTCCAACTGCGCCTGAACTTCCGGCTCCTGCTCCGCCTCATCCAGATAGTATTTCCAAGTTGTCCGCAGGCCCTCGTCCGGGTGGCCCTCCAGCCAGAGCCGCCCCAGGGAGTTTTCCACCATGTACCGCACGATCCAGTCGGGCGTAAACAGCTGGGTGGCCGCCGGGATGTCCTCTTTTCTGATCTTCTGCCCCGACGGTCTTGCAAACACCTGGGCCTTTGGCTCGGTGTTGTAGTATTGGTACAGCCAGCCGATAATCTCCACCTGACCGCCCTGATCCACGTTGAAATCGTCCTCCGGGATGTCGTGGGTCAGCCGCCACACCACGCCGTCCTGATCCACCACGGAGAGGTTCAGCAGCAGCTCGGTATAGTCCTCCGTCCGCTCGAACAGGGCGGGGAGGATGTCGTGGAGGGCGTTGCACTGCTTGATGAACAGCAGGCGGAACAGCTCGTCCATCCGGTTGTCCTGTTTTAATTGGAGGACGGCCCGCTCCTCCTCCGCCGTGAAGTCCAGCCCGGCATCAAAGGGGGTTGTGACCAGATCAGGCTCGATCTTGCCGCTCTCGGAGGACAGCGTCCGCACCCGTCCGGGCAGGTAGTCGTTGACCTCCATGAACCGCACGGCAATGAGGCGGTTGAACCATGTGTAGGCCGTCTCCTCCATGATGTACCGGTAGGCGCTGGGGTAATCGGAGCCCTCCGCCCGGCGGCGGATGGCCCCGGCCAGGTTCCGCCGCTGCCGGAGCCGCGTATGGCCGCTGAGGGCATAGGGGGTGGCGGTGCCGATGTCGTAGAACTCGGTGGCGCTGTCGGACTGGGGCAAGGCGGTCTGGACGCCCTTCTCCGTGATCCCCACCAGCCCCGCCCGGTAGCGCACGTCGGCGATGAGCTTGTTCCGGGCCCAGATGGCAAAATTTTTAATGGCGGTCTTATTCATGGCTAAAACTCCACATTCACAATATCGTTTTCTTCCAGCTCCGCCTCCAGGGCTTTGCGGAGGCCGGACAGCGCCTTGTCGATGTCCGACCGCTTCTCCAGCCGCCAGGAGGAGGTGCGGGCCATACTCCTGATGGTGACGTTCCGGGTCTTACGGGGCTTGTATGCGACTGGCTTCTGTTCTTCCGGCACGGTCACGCCCAAAGCCTGGGCGGCCTTCGCCTGCCGTTTCGCTTCCTCCTCGGCTTTCTTCCTGGCAAGCTGGGCGTCCAAAGCGTCCATCTCGTTGAGCAGGCGGATCTTCAGCGCCTCAGCCTTGTCCTTGAAGCTCCGCAGGGTGGACACGTTGTTGCAGCGCTCCGCCCCGTCCCGCAGTTCGGCGAACTGGCTCAGCCAGCGCTCTTTTTTCTCCCCTGCGTACTCCTTGGTGTCCAGCGCCTCCAGAACGCGGGCCCTTGCCTGGCCGATGCCGTCCAGCGCCGGGGCGGACTCCGCTTTCAGTATCTTCATATAGGCCGCCGTGTATTTCTTCCGCAGCTCCGGCAGTTTGTGAATATCGCTATAGGGCTTTTCTTTCCGGACAATGGAGCGCATCTGCGCCGCAGTGTCCTCCAAAGCGGCGTCCACGATGTAGGTCTTGCTGTCGTCATAGATTGCCAGCATATCCACTGCCCGCTGGAAAATTTCCCGCTGCTCTCCGCGGAAAAAGGCGCGTACCGGCTCATAATCCTCCGCCAGATCCAGGAAATCATCCCGCCGCCGGGAGATTGTCTGGAAAAACTCCAGAGGCCGCTGCACCGGCTCCACTGCCCGCAGCAGCTGTTTGCCGCTCTCCACCACCTTTTTGCCGGGGTAGGGGCAGTCCCGATAGTTCCGTTCCAGCTCCTCAAATTCCCGCAGCAGATTCCGGCTGTACCGCTGGAAATCCTGCATCTGGGCGTCCTCGTCCTCGGTGACGCTGCTGACGTGGAACAGCTCCTTCATGACCTCCCGAACCGCCTTTTTGTCCTTTTCCGGCACACGGGTGTGCTCCTCCATGAGCAGCTTTTCTCCATAGGCTTTCTTCGTGATGAACTGGATAATCTCCTCGTCGGAGGCGTTCATCCGGGTGACAGCCGCGCCGTTGACGGTAAAGTCCAGATCGCCCCGCTTGAACAGGCAGGCGATGAGCCAATGGATGTCGTCGTCCACAAAACCGTAGGGCGCCTTCATAAAGCGATCCTTGACCGTCTTCATAGAGGTTTTCATGTGGACACGGGAGTTCCCGGCGATGTAGGACAGCGCGTCTTCCAGAGCGTGCGGGTTGGCCGCCGCCTCGCCAGAGCCGACGGAGAGCTGTCCGCCTGGCCGGCGCATCAGCTTGCGGATGCCGGCCTCATCCATTGGCGTGTCGATATAGGAGAGCTTGTGGTACACCGTCTGCACCAGCCGTCCCAGCGCCTCGTTGAAGCGGGCGGTTATATCTTTCGCGGAAATGCGGGCAACGTCGCCGTTGACATAGATCGCCGCCTCTTTCAGAGCCTCTGTCAGATAGAGTTTTGCATTCTCGCTGCGCTTGCGCATTTCCTTCCGCTTGGCGTCCTTGATCTCCTCATATTTGGAGTACTGCGCGGCTGAAGGACCCTGGAGAAATTTCTCGATCTTCAGATAGGTCCGCAGTTCATTCCAGAACGCCATATCATCCGGCAGTACCACCAGGACTTCCCTCTCCTGGCCGGAACGAATCCGCAGGGTACTGTCCTCCAGCCCGCCGTCATAGCGGGACGTCAGGACCCGCAGGCCAATATCATGGTTCTGGACCGCTTTATACGGCTGGTCGTCCACCGCCTGGTTGTAGGGAAAGGCATACCGTCCGTTGAAGGCGGGATAGCGGTATTTTTTCTCCTGAAAAATATCGTCAAAGACCAGCTCCGCAACCTTTTGGAGCACAATGTTCGGGTCTATCTCCTGCCGTTCAATCTCCCGGTTGATCTCCTGCTCCTCATCGGTCAGGAAGACGTAGACGCCGCCGGTTTTCTGAACAAGCATTTCCCGCATCAGGACTTTCAGCGCGTCCTCCACCTGCCCCTTCAGCGTCAGCCTGCCGGCGTCCATGCGGTCAATCATCAGGCTGGTGATGTTGTCGACGTTGGCCTCGATCTCCAGCACATACTTTATCAGGAACAGGACCTTCAGGACGTTGATGGCAAAAACGCCCTCCTCCAATTTGTCCGGGTTGATGTGGCTGTTGTCATACGCCCGGATGATGACGCCCTTGTGGGAGTGATCCAGGAATTTCTCCATGGCGTCATAGAACATATGGAAGGGGACAAGGGCGCCGGTCTCCCGTTCTTTCAGACGCTCGGCGGACTCCTTGAACATAGCCAGCATGGAGCGTTCGCCCTCGGAGAGATGCTTGCCGGAGGCGCTGTGGGTACGCACGGCGGTCAGCACACTGGCCAGGAGGTTGAATTGGTACCCCACAAAGGGGTAAATCGCCGCGAAATCATTTCCATCGGCATACAGCTTTTTCTCCGCATCGCCGGTGAAAAGAATCTTGTTGCGGATATCGGTCTCCGCCTGTTCATACAGCAGCCGCAATGACTGCGCTGCCGTGTCGTTTTTCTCCAGAATTCTCCTCTTAATCACCTCGTCCACGTTGGCGGAGGACAGGGAGAGGCGGGTATCAAAGCGGCCCTGGATTTTGGAGAAGTCGTTGCCCTTCACGCTGGTAATCGAGTCAATATCCTGTTGGCTGGTCACGATGACCCAGGCTTTTCCCATGCACTCCCTGCCCAGCTCCTCGGTCACGGTTTGCAGGTTCAGCATCAGTTTGGAGTCCTCGCCGATGTATTGCCCAATCTCGTCCACCAGGAATACGACATGGCGGTTCCCGCCCTTGCGGTCTATGTAGGTCTTGACTCTTTTCGCAAAATCCTCGATGCTGATCTGATAGGGTTCCACGGCCTTCTCGCACCAGTTGCGCGCAGCGGACTCGCTCATAAAGCCTATGCCGGACAGCGCCTCGACAACGGTGTCCTGGATGAAGTCAAAATCCTGCCGGGAATCCTCCCATGCGCTGCCGTACGCCCCGTCAAAAGCGCGCTTAAACGCATCAAAACGGCCCGCATCGGACAGCTTCCGCTCCAAATCGGCCAAAGCGGGCTGGGAGCCGCAGAACCCCTGCGCCTCATTGAACACTCTCAGGAAAACATTGACGATAGCGTCCTTGTCCCGCTTGCTGTTGGAATCGCTCTTGGCGTCGATATTGAACAGAATGGCGTCAACAGGCGTGTCCGCCGCCAGCTGCATGTCCGCCAGAACAGCAGGGTCAGTAATCTTCTGATCCGCAATAAAATAGTCCAATGCCCGGCGTCCGCCAACCAGTTCATTCTTCAACAGATACGAAATGATTTTCAGGAAGTGGGATTTACCGCTGCCAAAGAAGCCGGAAATCCATACGCCCATTTTAGGGGTAGTCCCCGCAATGCCTTTCTTGTAGGCGGTGAAAAAATCCCTGAAATGCCGCTGCAGCTCCCGCGTGACCACATACTCGTCCAGCTCCTGGGAGACGCTGCGGCTCTCGCCCTGTCCCGCTATGATAACGCCCTGAATCTCACGGTCAATTTCCTTTCGGAACATCTCTCTGATCAGCATCTCGCACCTCCGTTATTTCACCAGCCGGAATGCCCGGTAGTAGTTGCCGTCTTTCATTTTTCCAAATAGAAGCAGCTGCTGCTCGTCATAGACGCCGGGGTAAAACAAGACTACGGGAGCCTGTCCAAATCCCTGGTGCAGGGTGTTGAGCGCCTTGTGGGAGCGCAGAATCGGGTAGCACTTCCCGATGCCGGTGAGAAACACCACTGCGTTCTCCGGCGTATGTTCCCGGATATGCCGGACAATCAGGTTATCCTCATCACTGATTTTCATAGAATTATTGACGGCCTTTGTGATGCGGGCAAATCCCTGTTTTTGCTCAAATGTCATGCACTGCTGCAAGAAATTCTTGCTTTCAAGATGGTCTATCATCAAATCATAAAGATCAAAAACAACCAGGCGGAAGCCATCGGCGCCTCTCTGGTTCTTGCTCGCCATGTATCTGACCCGTTCACGGACCTCCAGTTCCCGGTCAGGCGGATAGTCAAATATCCAGTAGTTGACCTCGTTGGCCCTGCCTCTGCTGCTGCGGAAGGAGGGCTTCCGGATGGCTGCCTCCATCTCGTCCAAGCGCCGTACCAATTCCGCCATTATTTCACCCCCGTCCAAGCCTTGACGATCAGGTCCATGCCATGCGATTCCAGCCACTGCCGCAATTCTGTCTCCAGAATCGGTTTATATATTTTCCTGGTCTCTTTTGCTTTGTCGGTCAGTCCCGCCTCATAGAGCATTGTGCGATAGCAGCTGCCTAATCTCTTGCAGGTATAATCCGTCCAACCGGCCAGGCGTGCGTCCTGCGTCTGTTTGTCACGGAAAAATATCCGTATATCTTTAGGCTCCAACTCATTGCTGCCAATAATAAGCTTTTCCCGGATAACCTCGTAGATAAAATCAAAAAAGAGGGTGTCGCAGGCCATCACCGCCGCCAAGTCAAACAGCTTCTGCGTGGACAAATCCCCGGAGAGGAATACCGGATAAAAACTGCTGTCCAACGCCCGCGCTCGCGCAAGGACGGTCCGGCAGATCTGGTCTGCCCGTCTCTGCGTCGGAGCGCAAAAAATGTTTTCCTCCAGGCTTTGCCGCCGAATCGTGTCAAAAGAATTCCCCGCGTCGAGAAGCTGAACCACCTTGCGGAACTCCGGAAACCAGAAAGACAGCTTCACTGCTCCTGCGCTATATTCTCTACGCTCCATATTCATCTCCCTTTTCTGTTCCTGATAAAAGTATAGCACAAAGCCTGCTGATTGTATACTCTTTTGCACCGGCGTCCGCAAAGATAATCTCTGCGCATCAGATTGCGCAGGACAAATCCGGACTTGGACAGCCCGCTATTTCTTATGCGGTAAAATCATCATACTATTCTTTCAAGAGTCCGCGCTTGATTTTCAGCGCCACATCCGCCTGTTTTGCCATTTCGCCAGAGTGTGTCGCGACCACCACACACTTTCCAAACACATGGGCGCTCTCTTTCAAAATGGCTGTGATTTCCGCGGCGGTACCGGCATCCAGGTTCCCGGTGGGTTCGTCCGCCAGAATGACGGGCGCATCGGAGGCCAGCGCCCGCGCAATCGCCACCCGCTGCTGCTGTCCGCCGGACAGTTTCAGCACATTCCGGGTGATCTCGTCTTGCCCCAACCCCAGCCGCTCCAAAATAGGGGCGGCGTCCAGCTTGGCGGTGAGCCGCACATTTTCAACAGGCGTCATATAGTCGATCAGGTTATAGCTTTGAAAAATCAGCGAGATATGGTTCCTGCGGTGGCGTTCCAGGCCCTTTGCCGTTATGTCCTCACCGTTGAACAGGACGCTGCCCTGTGCCGGCACGTCCAATCCGCCCAACAGGGACAGAAGCGTAGTCTTGCCAGACCCGGACGGGCCCAGGATGGCGTACATTTTCCCGGTTTCCAGTTCTGCGCTGACATTCTGCAAAACCGCCTTGCCCTTTTCATGGGCGTAAGAAACATTTTTCAACTCCAGTGTAGGCATAATAATTCCTCCTTCAGCTCATTTTCGACAGGATTTCACGGGGTTTCAGCCGCATGACCGTGATGGACGACGCGCTGACGGCCACAAAGATAATGGCAAGCCCAATCAGACAGAGCTGGGCGAGGTTATCCAACCCAACTGATACTTGGATGCCGTTTTCCGTAGGCAGGGGCTTTTGAATGAGGTTGTCCGCGCCCACATCAACCGCAGCGGCGGCAGCTACAATATCGTTACCGTCCTCCGGCTCGGTTTGTATACTTTGCTCCAACAGATGGTTGCCGATCTGCCCCGCTACGGCGTTGCTGGTGAAGTAGGACAGGCCAAAGGCGAGGACGGAAATCAGCAGCGCCTCAATCAAATACTGCCCGATGATGGCCGGTTTCCTGATGCCCACGGACAGGAATACGCCGATCTCATGGATGCGGCTCTTTGTCCAAAGGGTCAGGATCAAGGCCAGAATGATGGCGCTGACAACGACAATCACCACCAGCAGGGTCACGACCAATTCATTCAGCGCAGCCAGCGGAGCGGCGGCGTTTTCGTAGGTTTCATTGTCCATCTCCACGGTAAAGGCTTGCCAGTCGATCCCTGGCAGGGCCTTTACATCCGCTACTACCCGCGCCATGTCCTGCGGGTCGTCTATGGCAACGTGGAGTGCGGAAAAGCCGTAGTTGATTTCTCCGCCGTCAATTTCCTTTGAGGTCTGCAAATCTACAAACACCCGGTTTTGGATTTTGTCGTAGGTAGCGACGGTTTCCCCAAACTGCTCCACCGCATGAGGGGTAAACAGTCCGATGATCTGCACTTTGATTTCCTGCCCGGTAAAGCCCTGATCTTCCACGCTGTAACTGTGAGCGGTAAGATAGTCCCCGATTTTCAACTCGTTTCTTTCCGCCGCGTCCTGGCTGATGATTGCCGCATGGGTATCGTCGGCGGCGATGTGCCGCCCCTCCGCCAGTGTCAGTGTGCCGGTGGTAAAAAGCTCATCATCCTCCGTGCTGCAGACGCCCAACGTCTTTGTATAGCCCTGATATTTTGCATCGGTTGAGATCGTGCCGGGAAAAAGGGAAAGCCCATCGAATGGCAAAAGATTGTCCTGCCTTGCGCCGCAATACTTGACCCCGGAAACGCCTTTGATGGCGGCAATGTTCTCCGGGGTAAATTGTACGGCGGAGTACATGAGGAAGCTGCTTGATGTCTTACCGGTTTCCTCGTCTACGACCTCCTTGACAGGTTCTTTTACCACATAGGGGCTGTTGCTCCAATCCACGAAAACGTCAAATTTGCCGCCCAAGCTCTGCCGCAGGTCAAGCTGTGCGGCCTCCGACGCTTTCCAGATGGAGAGGCCCGTCAAAACAAAGGTTGCCATAATCAGCAGAATGGCGAACAGGAGAATGGTTTTCCCCCGTTTTCGCGCGACGTATAAAAACGCCCTCTTAAAAATGCTCATGCTTGATACCTCCATATTGTTTTACTGTTCTTCCGAACGCACCGGTAGAATAGCGCCTCAATGTGGAACGGGTATGAAACGTATATGGAATTTGAGCAGAAATGAAAAACTCCCCAACCGGGGAGCTTTTCCGTCTTATTCAGGCGCTTTAATCGAAAAAGGGAAATGGTTATCCAGAGATAATATCACTTTTTGATGTATTCTGTCATTCATCTTCACAAATTTTCTGCAAAATCATCAATAAAGTTCTTTCAAATCCATAATTCTTACCATCTCGTTCTTCTTCAAAATACTTAATAGTAGATTGCTTTACGTCTAAAGCTTTGCTATATTTATCTAAAATTGTAAGTGTTGGTTTGCGTTTACCAGATTCAATTTCACTGATGCTAGACGGTGATACGCCCATTTCCTTGGCTAATTCTTTTACTGAATAATTCCTTGCTTTGCGTAGTAATTCGTACACAGTCATTTCTTCAACGTTTCTCAAGTATGCACTCCTTTCCCTGATACTATCGCAGGTGCATTCATAATAAAATCTCCTTATGATTTGTTTCACCAGAATGCACCCGCGACAGTATTCAGTTTACAATCTGCGCGCCTTTTAAGGACATTTTGATTATAGCACATGTAACGGAGAAAGTAAAGAATTATATTCTAAATTTTGGAAATTAATTCTAATTCCTTGATTTGTCTATATAGGATAGTCTTTTATTAAAATGACAGTTGAATGGTAAAACGCATCCCTATTGGCGGCTTCATTGGTACAAAAGTATAGCAAATACTCATAGAGGTCAAGAGCGTGTCCACGATATAGAGGCCCAGACCGTTTCCCCCACTCTCCCGGCTCCGGGAGAAATCTGGACGGTAGAACGGTTCAAACAAACGGCGAATTTCACGATCAGGAATAGGGTCACATTCATTTTCGATAATCAGGCGATTTCCGTCCATGTAGACAGAAACTGTTTTCCCAGCCTCCGTATAGGCGACAGCGTTTGCGAGAACATTTGATACCGCCTTGCTGAACCGGCCAGCCGGAAGTGTCGCAGGAAATTGTTCCGGCAAATCAAGTGTGAAGGTGATCTGATGTGCTGCCGCAATCATCTGGTACGGCTCACACAATTCTGCCATCAGTTCTGCTACGTCAATCTGCTTTGCCGGTTCATCTGCGGCGTTTAGCTTAGAGGTTTCCAGAATTTCATGTATCATCCCGGAAAGCTGCCCGACCATTTCTTTACACTCCGGGAGATAGGCAGCGCAGTCCTGATATTTCCCAACGCCTAAAATCATATTTTCCAAGGTGGCGTTCAAAGCGGTTACAGGCGTTTTCAACTCATGGGATGCCGCCCGCAGAAAGTCCACCTTGGCCTGTTCCATATCGCGCACAGCGTCCTTTTCCCGTTCCAGATGTTCAATCGTAGACAGCAGATTAGAATATAGGTCGTTGACATTCTGCGCCAGCGTACCAATTTCATCCTTGGAATGAACAGGGCAATTCGCCCCATGATCCAACTTCATCATCTGTTCGGCCGACGCAGAAATTTTCTTGATAGGGCCGGCAATCGCCTTGGAAAACAGGAGGGAACAGACAACGGAAATCAGCAGGGAGCTACTTAGGGTGATCGGCAGGGCTTTTTCTACTGCCTCGGTCACAAATGGCTCCTGCCGGATGCTGACAACAACATCGACCGGGGTACTCACCGCAAGCTGTATCCGTGGGACAAGCAGATAGATTAGCCCGTGTGTGACAACAACGACAAGCAACATGATGCCCATTGTATAGAGAAAGATTTTCGGAAACAATTTTAATCCCTTCATGGCCGCACCTCATATTTGTAACCGATGCCCTTAACTGTCACGATACAGTCCAGCCGCAGCTTCTTTCGCAGATTTTTGATGTAGGTATCTACGGTTCGGTCGATGATTGGATAGTCTGCGCCCCACAACTCGTCCAAAATCTGTGAACGGGTCAACACCAGCCCCCTATGCTCCACCAACAGTCGGAGCAAGTCAACTTCCTTGGGCATGATGTCGATTTTCCCGGCGCTGTCGCTGGCAGTGTAGCCGGAAAAATCGACGGTCACATCACCAAAAGCTATCGTTTGGGGTAACGGGGCTTGTCCGCTTCGCCGCAGGAGGGCGGTAATCCGCCTCCCCAGCAATACCATAGAAAAGGGCTTTGTCATATAATCGTCGGCCTGCCCGTCAAAACTTCTGACTTGGGTATATTCATCCTCAATAGCTGTGAGCATCAGAACGGGCGTTGTACTTGTCCGCCGTATCTCGTGCAGAATGGACAGGCCACTGATATGGGGCAGCATAATATCCAGCACAACGAGATCAATGCTGTTCTCACAGAAAAGCTGTAATGCATCCCCGCCGTCATAAGCTGGTATAACCTTGTGGCCCGCAGGCTTTAGATATTCACAAATCGCATCGTTGGTCTTGCGGTCGTCCTCAACAATTAGCAGTGTTGCCATCGTAGTCCCCCCTTTTTTCCTGGTAGTATAGCGCTGGAATGTGGAATGGGTATGAAATGACCGTAAATTTTATTTCTTCCGTTGTAAAATCGCGGGAAATGACGGCAGGGCATTCCGTTATTATTTCCAAAGCTCACGGGAGCGGCGGATGCTGTGGAAAAATGGGAACAAAAAGGACCCGCAGCGATTTGCTACGAGCCCTTTGCAGAGTCATTATTCGAGAGATTTTATGCGCGTCTTAAATCAGACGTTATCATAGTATAGCTGATAGTGTCCATGATGATCTCCCGGTAAATATCAACCGCGCTCTGTGCTGCCGCTTCCTTTCGCTTCCGGTCCGGCGGCGCAGCCGCAGCGTCCCCGCAAGGCGAGGGGGCAGGAGAAGGGATAACTGGTATTTGGGTATACAGTTGGTTAAGTCGTATACTACGATTTCCTTTAACGCGCCTGTTTTGCTCCCATACGCCGCTCAAAACTGAATCCACGTCCCTGCACCTCCCAGACCTGCGTAATTGTTAAAAAGGCTTCCGGGTCAACAGCATAGATTATTTCCTTTGCGGCAAACTGCTTTCTGGGAGGAATGACACAGAGGATACCTTTTCCTTCACGATTTGTATAGCCCGATTCAATATGTAGCATGGTGACACCGGCTTCCAGCTCGTCCAGCAACCTTCTCCGGATTTCATCGTATTTCGAGGACATGACCAGCACTTGAATCTGGGATTGGCCCATTACCATGACACGATCCAAGACAATGGACTCAATAACCAGCATGATAATACCATAGAGGATCTGCTCTGTATTGGAAAACAGGGCCTGCACAATAATAATGATAATATCTGTGATCCAAACACATACGGACACCGGCCAATGGAAATACTTATTCATCACCAGATTGAGAACATCCGTCCCGCCGGTAGAAGCGCCTACCCGCATGACCATGCCCAAGGCCAGGCCCAGCAGTCCTCCGCCCAGGATAGCGGCCAGCAGGGGATCTTCCGTCAGGCTTTCAATGCCGGGGATACGTTGCATAACGGCCAGAAGCACAGGATAAAGGAGTGAACTCGCAATTGTAGCAAGGAAGAATTTCTTCCCCAAAGCGAACAGACCCAGCAGAAGCATCAGGATATTTAGCGCCAGGACAACAATGGCTGTGTCTACAGGCAGGAATTTGCATAGCGCCAATCCAATCCCCGTTGTACCTGCCATAATGATTCCATGCGGAGAGACGAATGCTGCCACCAGGAACGCAAGAAGCGTACTTCCGGCAAGAAACATGAATGTTGTCCACAGGGTTGAGCGAATACTCTGAAAAACCTTTGATTTCATGCAATTACACCCGCTTTCAAAACTTTTGTAAGCAGACAAGCAAAAGGGGCCAATTTACGCCATGAAGTATACCACCCAGAAAGCATCTCAGACAGCATCTGTCAAGGACTTCGCAAGTGGCATAG
>JAAWQS010000040.1 GCA_022800665.1 Oscillospiraceae bacterium | reverse complement strand
CGGAAACATACCTGCACCAAAGATCGTTTGGAGGGGCAGAAAAACAATTTCTTTTTCACACAGCTGCATGATGTAATATTCCAAAGTAAAAAAATTGGATAACTTGCTGCATAAAGAATCGTCGGGTGCATACTTTACAACGATACAGGCATGCTCTTTGGGTTCAAACCCTAATTCTTTAATGATTTTGCTGACATTTTTTTCGCTTGCCATTAATATATAGCTCCTTTCATATTTTGACAAACTTTCTTATCTCCCATACACTGCCGTCAACTTAAGCGCATCATCAAAAATCGCAACTGGAAACGACGCTTTCAACCCTGCATTGACGCTTGATTTTAATGCCACTCTATCAATATTTCCCATCCGCTCTTAAGTTGACGGAGAGATTGCCCATATTATAAACTATTCCATTCTAAATGTAAAGTATTTTTTACTATTCGATATAAAAATATTACTGAACAGTAACTAGTGGTACATCCGGCCAGAAAACAGACCATATCCCGGGCGGAATTTCCGCATGGTTTCGTTGTCGTCCTTGACGGGCGTCAGCCCGCCTGCGTCCTCCGCCTTGCCATGCGAAAATTCCACTCCGACCTCTGGTCCGCTTTCTGACCGGATGCACCACTAGGTCGCACTCACTGTGTCACAAGTCAGTCAAGGCACCGGCTACGCCTCGCCTACGGCGACCTTGACAACCTTGTGCCGCAGCGCTTTTGAGTACTCAAGAGGGGCTAGTCTCTCTTAAGCTCATGCCTAAGTTTACTCTGTGAGGGTGGCCGCTGGGCATGACCGTATGCAAATAATCTCTCCACCGACGCAATCCGAAGAGCAATTTTTACCAGGATCGCTTTATTGTGCAGAGAGAATACAAACCCAACGTACAGCAGCCTGAAATATATTGCCCCTAAAATCACCGAAATATCGACCTGATTCTGTCAGAGAATTGTGCCAATATTTTGATGCTTTTAGGGGCTTATCAGCAATCAAACAGTTGTAAGAGGTTATCTTTTTGAAACCCTGTGTGCAAGCCTAAATTTTATTGATTGCAACATCCAAGCATCGGGGGGCAATATCACTGAGTATTGATCCTTTCCCTAAGACGGACAAAATCCTGATCGTTTGGCAAGATGTTTTCAAATTCTTTTAATTCTGCCTCTGCTTTTGCTATCTGCCCATGCACAATCAAATACTCTATCCAGACTTTTTTTAAATAAATAAAACCGTTTGTATCCCCCGCTAATGCAGCCAAATTTTGTCCCATTAAATAGTAGGCCTCTTCATCTTCTGTTGCAATCTCAATATCATTTTTTATAACAAACTGTTTCCACGCCTGTTCGTAGTTTCTCTGCATCATCAGTCCGACCATTTCAGGAAGCGAAAAGGCCAATGTCATGCTGACACCCCTAAATACCGGTTCTGTCAACAGATGATGCTCCAGCCACTTTCCTTTTTCCAGCTTTTTCACCAGGCCAGGCCTGTCTCTCCGCAAATTCCAAAGAAACGAAAACACTTCATGGTCCGGCAGTAATAAGGCTGCGATTTCTGCGGAAAGCTCCGCTCCCCGCACCGATTCACACCCATTGGGGCTGCGAATCCAGCCCAGGACCATTTGCCGTATCTGGGCGGCCAGTTCCATCACCATCGGACTGGCACTTTGAAAAATTTCCGCTGTGCCCTCCCCCACCAGCAACTCCCGAATCCATTTCATTTTTGCAAGGGCAGACATTTTTGCGTTTAGAATCACAGAAAGAGAATCCTTACATGCATTGGCGTGAACAGCGTTTATGAAATCAGTATTCTGCTTACTGACCGGCCCATAGGGCTTCAAAAAATCCAGCATCGCTCTGCGGAGAATTCGGTCACAGTTACTGCGATCAGGATTAAAAACATATGACGTGGATTTTGGCGACATATAGTACCGATGTAAGACCTTTCCCAATATCCCGGCCCGCCTGGCATCCCGGAACGCCCGCATAGTAAAAAATGTATCATTGCCGTATACCTTTGGCATTTCCGGCGATGTGGTATCCAAAACAGTATTCCTTAGCGTTTTTCCTTTGAACAGTTTCCCCCATACTGTCCGCATAAACTGATGGTATATTGGGAAAAAAGACTCAAAACGGTTTCCTTCTAATATCATAGTTTGGTGAAGCACTCGCTTCCCCAGCAGCACATTATCTTCCGCACGGACAATATCATTTCCGCATGCGGCGATATCCAGTTGGTTCTGCTCCATAAATGCAAGCATATCGGACAAAAAAGTCAGGGAATACTCATCGTCTGCATCCAACAAGCAGAAATAGTCCTCTTCACCAATGTTATGCGGCAAATAAATGACCTCTTTGTTGATATCCCAGACATGATTTTTCTGATTAAAAAATGGTTTCACCCGCGCATCCTGTCTTGCGTATTTCTCAACTATTTTTCGTGTTTCACCGTTGTCCGTGGAACCATTATCAATCAAATAGTATTCAAATTGCCCATATGTTTGATTCAATATACTGTCCGCTGCCCGCGCTAGAGTTTTTGAGGCATTATAGGCTGTTGTCTGAATATATATCATGAGAATCTTCCCTCCACATCTTCTTTTCGCATAAAGCAGTCGGAAACAATGCAGCAACGACTGGGGGACAGCTGCCATGCTGTAAAAAGCCGCCGCGCCGCCTGAGCCGCCCCAACAGAGCATACAACCACATGGACATCCGGATAATGGGCGATCATCTCCGGCCTTTGATATGGAAATCCGAAAACCATTCCATCCCGAAAGCTGTCAAATACCGCAATTAACTGTGCCTGGGGATAGCGGGTCTCAATATAGTTTTTCCAGTATCCCAGGTTGTTTTCGCTGATCCCCCAAAAGGCATACCTGACAGGCTTGTCCTGCCTCCAGTATTTTTGGGCATACTCGTCAAATCTCTTTCCGTTGGTGTGCGTCACAGCGTGGGAGGGCTGGTATGCATTCTCAATCCGGCGCGTCTGGAACCAATACGTCAATTCCTGCTCCATCCTGTGCAATGCAGGCTCGGAGACACTGCCCTGGAGCCGGCCGAGCGCATGCTCCACCAGCAGCCTCTTAGCCGGTTCGATATCGGGAACATCAGGGAACCAATTAATTTCGTGATAACGATCCTTCCCATAGATCGGAAGATATCTCTCAATGAAGGAAAATCTGCCGTCTATGTTGTCCTTGGCCAGAACGACCGGAATCCCCAAAGCCGTCAGCGGAAGCGCCACGTGCAGTCTTGATGTAACGGCGATCCTTGCGTTCTCCTGATAGTACCTATACCTTTCGGATACAAACGCGAACATTCCCCTGTAATCTTCAACAGCGGACGGTTCAAAATAATATTGCTGTGTGGAAAATTGGCAATTTTCTAAAAGCGTGGCCGGAATATACGGCAACAAGGCGTACGGCGCGTCCACAAAGAGTGTCTTGTCCCCCAGGCGGTCCCCACGCTTTGGCAGGATCGCCGTCATACAGCCGTTGATATAGGCGGGAATGTGGTGCGCTGTCAGCATAGTATACGTGACCTCATCCCGGCAACCGACAGGTCCATGCTCTGCCAGGTAGGAATGGTTGTATGCATCCGCCAAAAACTGGTCGATCTCCATAAACCTGTCCACTGTGGACAATGTAACCGCAAAGAAGACAGGTTTGATTTTTGGGGAAATCGCAATTTTTCCATGGGAGACAAAATCAATAATCGAGTAACAAAATGGAAAAACAACAGGTTCCCCATCGTATTCCGCTATATCCCGAAATCCCAAGCGTATAATATCGCTTTCCGGCACATTCATCAGCCGCAGCAGGCGCTCCGCCGCCATAAATTGGAGATAATCCCCAATATTCACGCTCGTTCTGCCTGTATCCTTAAAGTTTGCGTATTTCATATGAATCTTTAACATTCCCGCACGAACAGATATATCGTGTCAGTGGCATCCAGTGGGTCCGGCTCCCTTTTGGCTAACCGGAACCCACACGTATTCATGATATGCAGGATTCTCTTTTCTGTTAGATCACTGACATATCCCGATGCCCTCCTCGCGTCTTGATTCGGAAAACGGTCCTTCGTCATATAGGACAGGATGACCTTTTTCCCGCTCTTGCGGCAAGCATGCAGGAGTAGCGCCTCTGCCGTTACCAAAAATTCCAGAACGCCGTTCAATACGGACACGTCCACATCTAAATCAGGGAAGCTCCCCGTATTCAAATCGCAAACAATGGTTTCCTCAAACCGCTTCAGATAATCTACCGGATAATAGGCTGCATCCTGAGGCAAAAACGTCTTTAAATACATCTGTCCCGCGCCATAGTCGGCCACAGAGCGGTCATCCGCATTCAGCCATTGTGAAAATAATTCAACGCTGGGCCGCATCAGGCTCCAGTCAATGCTGTCCTCCAGATCCGCCCAGACAGTATTGGAGGGAATGAAAACGGCATAGGATATGATCTGTTCTTCAGAAAATCCGTGTTCCAGCAGCAATGCCTTTATTTCGTCAAAATAGATATTTGTTGCGATGACAATATTGGCATCCTGATATTGACTGGTTACGACCTGCGGCGTAATGACAGGTTTCCCAACGGCGCGTTGTTTCTCCTGTGCATCTTTATCTGCAAAGATATAGCGGATTCCCTGTTGATCGAGCCATCGGGAAATCTCCATACCGATTGTACCCATGCCATATAGAACCAGACGCCGCCGCGTCAAAACCGTCTTTAATCCCTGCGGGTTCTCCACCCTGACCGTCATATAGCCCACACTCCTCGCTGCTCTATGGTTTTTCAAGCAAATACGCCACGTGTACCGCGTCAAAAGGATCCTGCTTGCTTGCGGCCAGCCGGAATCCTTTCGCTTCAAAGGCGCTGATCAGTTGCTTTTCCGTGTAATCATTGTTATAGTTGATGCTCCTGCGGACTTGGATATCAGGTAATCTGTCAAGGGGCACATAAGAAAGAATAATAGACTTTTCTGTGCGGGTGCATAGATGATGGATCACTGTCTCCGGATTGCGGAAGCTCATCAACATAGCCAGGCAGGAGGAGACATCCGCGCGAAACGCCGGATCCGTTCCAGAGAAGTCTGCATAGGGCACGTTTTCATGAAAGCGAATGTAGTCCGGCGCCTCATAGCGCATGCTTTGCGGCAAAAAATCTCTTAAAAAATTTTTCTCAAAGCTGTAATCCGCAACAGATTTTACAGATGGATCAATCCAGGCGGCAAAGATTTCCGCCCGCTTCCGGACATTTTCCCAGTCCACAGACGCCTCCAGCTCAGACCAGTCTACCTTCTCCGGCCAGAAGTCAATGTAGGACAAAATCCGGCTTTCATCAACCCCCATATCTATCAGCCGCGCCCGGATTTCATCCTGATAGTTGATGGATGCCGCCACGATATAGGCCTTTGGACAGACCTCCGTCAGCTGTTCCGGGTAAATAGCGGTTTGACCGCTCTCCTTCTGCCCGGCATTTTTGTCACAGAATATGTAAGAAATTCTGTTCTGACCGCACCACTCCCCTATCAGCCGTCCCACATATCCCATGCCGTATATGACAAGCGGAACGGACGATAGCTGCGCAATCAACTCGTCAGCATTCTTCGGACTCAACTGCATTTGCTTTCACCAGCTCTTTCAAAAAGGAAAAATGTCATTGTGCTATTTCCAGCAGAGTGATATTGCTCGCCTCTCAAATGAAAGCGATTGAAGGCAAATCTATCCACGATCTCTTGTTTTGTAAGATCGCTGACCATACCGGAATACCTCCGTAGGCGAATATCCGGAAAGCCTTCCAGCGTAATCGCCGTGAATAGCGATAATTTTTGGGTATGTTTGCAAATATTGTCTATCAATTCATATGGTGCGCCAGTATACATTACCATCGCAAAACAAACGGAAAGCTCCGCATAAATATCCGGATATTCTCTTTTGGCGAAATCACAGACCATGGTATGCCCGCCTCTGTCCACATAATCAATCGGATAGTACACGGCATTCTCAGGCAAGTATTTTTTTATTGGAAAGCCCTCTCCCGCACTATAATCCACGACTGTCTGGATATCATCCGGTATCCAGCCCCACGTTGATATCATCTTGCATCTTTGCCGCATACGCTCCCAATCAACAAGACCATTGACCTCCAAGTCTTGTATTGTGATTTGACTGGGCATAAAAATAAATGGCGGAAGGATTCTTTCTTTTGCTATTCCCAGCCGCAGCAAGTCTTCCGTAATTTCATTTACGTATGCAATAGAAGATATCGCAATATTTGCCGTTGGACATTCCCGCAGAATTCTTTGCAGAGGAACCACCTTCGCGGGATCATAGCGTGACAATTTATCCGTTGATTGATCCGAAATCAGATAACTGATCCTGTGTTCTGAGCACCATTCGGCAATTCTCTTTCCAGTGTCTCCCATGCCATATAGAATCAATGGTTTTGCGCTTAAAAAACGAATTAGCTCATCGGGATGATCTGGTCTAATAATCATGTCGCATCTCCTGCGTTACCGCGTTTTTCAAACAAGAAAAGCGTTATCATCGAATTGCCAGACGTGTCGCGCCGCTTATCTCTTAATACATATTCCTGACCGGCAAACATATCAATGATTTGCGCCTCTGTAAAGTCCTGACAAAATCCTAACTTTCGCCTGGTATCAATATTCGGCATTTCCTCCAAAGTTATAAACGAGAAAATGATCTGGCGGTCCGTATGCCCGCATATGTGGTCAACCAATTCCTTCGCTGGCTCAACATACATCAGAACTCCTGCGCAGACAGATAATTCAGCATGGATATTGGGAAATTCCTGCTTATTAAAGTCGCAAATAATCGTATGATCGCCTCGATCAATAAAATCAATGGGATAATAGTTTGCCGCTTCCGGCAGCAGCGCTTTGATAAATTTGTGTCCAGCGCCATAGTCCGCCACTGACTTCACATTGTTCGGAATCCAACCCCACTCCGCAATCATCTGAAATCGTTTGCGCATGAGTTCCCAATCGGCACGGCCATCATCTTCTATAGCGCGCCAATCCACTTCATCTGGCATAAAAATATATGGTTGCAAAATCCGCTCACTTTCTATGCCTAAGCGCAATAAATCTTCCATAATCTCATCCCTGTATGCAATGGATGTGATGGCAATGTTTGCGGCCGGATAACTGCGGACAATATCCTGCGGCGCAACATACACACTGCTCAAATTTTTTTGCAAATCTGCATTTTTATCCGACCACAAATAAGGAATGTCATAATCGCCGCACCATTGCGCAATACGCCGTCCCGTATCACCCATACCGTACAGGATTAGGGGCCTTGACTTCAATAATTCCGCCAATTCGCTTGGATTTTCAGGTTTAATAATCACTTTGAATCTCCTTTTTGATTACATGATATTCTGCCGCTCCAAAAAAGCCGCCAACAGTTTTTGGCCTTCCGCGTTCAGAAACGGATTGATATCCGGTGAGCTTGATGGAGGCACAAAGAAATCCGATGATGCGATAAAGCTTGCGTCAATCCATCGGTAAGAATGCCCGTCTAAAAAGGAAATCAATTGCTTTACGACGCCAGCATATTTCTCCGTAAATTCTTTTCCGCATATGCTCTCTCCGCGCTGATAATCTACCGGCGGAAACAGCAGAATCACGGGAACACCTTTTTCCTTCATTCGACTCAGAATTTTTCTGGTATATACGACACTTTCATCATCTTCGCGCAGATGGTACATGTACTTCAGCTTGTATGCCCGCCTGCACGCCTCTGGCGTATTCTCCGCCTTTGTTGGACTACTTCCCCGCAGGCTGCGCTCCAAACGGTCACGCACCTTCTGCAGATACTGCCGGATTTCCCCATCCTCTGGAGCAAGCGCCGCCAGCTGATCGACAAATCGTTCATGCTGCCGGTAATTCTGCGGTCCCATCATCAGCGGCGCATACGGCGACAAAGAGGATATTTCCATCATCATGACTATGCACCGGGGCGGTCCATTTTGTACGCGCAGGCACACATTGACCGCATGATAATATATCGCAGGATAAAACCCCGGCAGGGTACAGACTTTACATATTCCTTTACCGATCTGCTCATTTAAAAATTCGCCAAGAGGCGGCAGTATAGCTTTGTCAAGTATATAGGATGACAGAACGCAACAACCAAAAAGAAGGGCATACTCCGATGCGGGCCGTTTCAAATCCTCTACAAGTTCCCGATAATCATTAAAGGGAAAATCCAGGTTAAAATAATCTGAGCCCTCCTTCCGCCCAGACGCCCTTAACTGCTCTAGAATTGCCCCGCCATTTTCTACGGGGCAGAGAAAAATATGCTTTCCAGCGTATCTCTCCGCCTCTGAAAAACTCAGAACTGCACAGTTTTCAAACAAAGAGCCCTGTTTTTGGACATTATTGTCTACAAAGTAAACATCTGACAAATGATAGTATTTTAATATCCATAGTAAATTTCCGCCCCGAATACCAGCGCCAAATATGAAAATTCTGGATTCACACAGCATATCCAGATGTTCTTTTATAAAGTTTTCTAAATATGTGAAATAGGATTTCTGTATCGTCTGTATTGGTGCGCTCATTAACAGTCATCTCCCTGCAATACGACTTCAACAATCTTTTTTACGGTTGCGAAGTTTTCAGCCTCGATCAGTTGCTCATCAATGCGGATATCAAACTCTGTCTCCAGTTCCGTGATCAGGTCAAACAAATCCACTGATGTTAAGATACCGCTGTCGATCAGCTCCGTTTCTGGTCCAATCTGTACAAATGGACAAATTTGAGCGACGATTTTCAACACCAATTCCACTTTATCCATGAAAAAGCTCCTCCATAATTGCCTGCCGGTCTGTTTTCCCATTTGCTGTGACGGAGAAAGCAGCGGTTGCCTTGATCATTCCCGGCAGCATATAATGCGGCAATTCTTCCCTCAAATAGTCATACAGTTTTTGAAGCTCCACCGTCTCAGGGGCCACCGCCAGGCATATTTTTTCTTGTTTTTGATCATATAGTGCAGCGCAGGCGGATACTTCCGCAAATGCTGCCGCCGCCGCCTCGATCTCTCCCAGCTCGATCCGATACCCCTTATGCTTAATTTGAAAATTCTTCCTTCCGTTCCAGCAGAGCTCCTGCCGCTCGTTAAAACAGCCGAGGTCGCCCGTCTTATAAATGATGTCTCGATAATCGCTGTGCAGCGGATTTTGGATAAACGCACGGTCTGTCATCGCCATGTCGCCATAGTAGCCATGGGACAGACAGGAACCTCGCACACATATCTCCCCTACTTCACGGCCCTCTACCGGCTTCCCGTCCTCGTTGAGAACCAGGATGTCAATATTCCGGCAGGCTGTACCTATCGGCAATGGCTCATTGTCCTCAAAGTCCCGATCCACAATATAATAGGCAAAAAAATTTGCGGCTTCTGTAGGACCGAAGAAATTGGCGTACAGAACATTTGGCAGGGCTCTTCGCCATATATTCAGCTGCTTGTTCGGCATAGCCTCTCCACCGAACAGTACCTTCTCCAGATATTTGGGCGGACACTTCTCCAGCAGTCCCAAATTCGCAATGGTGCATAGTGGAAATGGGACCCAGAAAATCGTATTGACTCGCTTTTCATTCAAAAGCTCTACCAATTTTCGCGGCGACATAAACATTTTTTTCGGAATGTATACCGTTGTACACCCCTGCTTCATGGTAGAATAGAGTTCAGAAATCGACATATCAAAGAACAGCGGCGTCTGCGCCCCATAAGTCGTGCGGCTGTCAATATGAAATGTTTCCGAATACCATTCGGTGTAGTCGATCACCGCCCTATGGCTTACGCAGACTCCTTTTGGTATCCCAGTGGAACCGCTGGTAAACAGAACGTACAAGAGGTCCGTATCAATTTGTCTCTTTTCTGCTTTTGCCAAGGCGGCCTCATCGGTTTCCCGGTTCTTCAGGTCTTGAAAGAAATAGATTTTCTCTTTGCTTGCTCCCGCTTGCAGCAAGAGCTCGTAAACGCCGCCTTGCGCAGCATCATCGGTAATAATCATTTCCGGGTTAAGCGCGTCAAGTATTTTACGCAGCCGCATTTTAGGCATCTCGATATCAATTGGAACATAAAAATTGCCTGAATATGCTGCCGCCACAAAGGAAATCACCGCGTTCAGCTTGCCAATCGCCGCGACTGCGACAGGCTTACGGAACAGGCCCCGGCTTATTATGGCTGTCGCTATTCTCCTTGCCTGTTCCCGCAGAACACGAAAGGTTATGGCTTTGTCTTCATAACAGAACGCAGCTTTTTCCGGAAATATTTGAACTGTTTTGTCCAGGTACTCCGTTACATTTTTAATCATTGCAAGCCTCATTTCGGAACAGGTACACCATACATGCGTGATTCACTGGGTCGGGGACCTTTTTCTCCAATCGAAACCCGTTCGATGACATCCGGTCAACAATCTGCTTCTCGCTGAGATCGCTGACATACGCAGATGCCCTCCGCCCGTCAATATCCGAAAAATGATCAACCCCCAGGTAAGAAAGAATAACCATTTTGCCTGTGTGCGTGCAGACATGATCCAGCAAAGCCTCTGCCGTGTCAATAAACTCCAAAACGCCGGAGCAAACCGCCGCATCAGCCTGAATCTCCGGGAACACGCCCGAATTCAGATCGCACAGGATTGTCTGCTCATTTCTGCGAATATAATCCACCGGAAAATACACGACATCCGGAGCCAAGTATTCCTGCAAGTACATTTTTCCGGCTCCGTAATCCACAACAGAGCGGACATCCTCAGGAATCCATTCGGAAAACATCTCCACCCGGAAGCGCATCAAATCCCAGTCAATATTACCGTCCAGATCCGCCCACAGGATATGATCAGGCATGAACAGCTTATAGGACAGTAACCGCTCGTCGGGAATCCCCATCTGCGCCAGCTCCCGCCGTATCTCCTCAAAATAAATGATGGATGCGATTACAATATTGGCGTCACGACACTGCTCCGCCAATTGCCTGGGATGGATGACTGTTTTGTCCGTTTCCCTTTGCTTTGTTTCCGCGTTTTTGTCGGCAAATACATACGAAATCCGATTCTCGTCGCACCACTTGGCAATGCGCAGCCCAGCGCCGCCCATACCGTACAGGACAAGGGGGGCGGATTGCAGCGTGAGCGCCAACTGATCCGCCTTTTCGGGACGAATGACCATGGAATACCTCCCCGTGCTATTTTTTACAAAATAGATATATAGTATCAATTCGGTTTGCGGGATCTGGCTGGACCTCCCGCAGTTCAAATCCATGCCTCCCAAGCATTGTCCGAATATCCCTATCTGTGAGATCACTGATATACCCGGACGCGCGCCTGCCCTCTACATCACGAAAGGTCTCCAGCAAGACATAGGACAAAATAATCCTGTCGGAAGTGCGCATACAGATGTGCTCTAAAAGCTCCTTTGCGCCAGCAATAAAAACCAGCGTTGCGGTACACACGGAAACATCTGTTTTCAACTCGGGCAGCATATCCTGATCGAAATCACAGATAATCGTGTCTTCGGATCGCTTCACGTAATCAATTGGATAGTACGCGATAGATGGGTCCAACAGCCGCCGTAATCCAAGCTTTCCCGCGCCATAATCCGCAACAGAACGCACGCCTGCCGGTATCCATCCTGCAATCATCTCTATCCTGCCGGTGTGCATCCCCCACACGGTTGCGTGTTCCAACTCTCTCCAGGTGATCTGCTTTGGAAGAAACATCTGATAGGGGATGATATTCTCTCTGCGAATTCCAAGGGCCATGAGCTTCTCCAGTATTTCGTTGTGATACAAAATCGACGAGATCACAATATTTGCATCAGGAAAATTTTCCGCTAATTGCGCTGGCGTTATAATTTGCTTATCTGTGGTACTCTGCTTTTTCTCTGCATCCCGATCCGCTAAAATGTACGCAATCCCATTCTCATCGCACCATCGGGCTATGCTGGCCCCCAATCCGCCGAAGCCATACAGGACGAGCGGCTTCTTGTGCAGGAGGGAGATCAATTTTTTCGGTTCCTGGGGCCTTACCACCACATGGATCACTTCTTTCTCATTAGCTCTGTAACCAAAGAAGCGATATCCTCAATCTTTGAGAAATGTTCTCTGGTGATCGCTTCGCCAGGCACTTCAATATCATATTTGTCCTCCAGAGCTATCAAAAGTGCAAAAATCTCCAGAGAGGTTAGGACGCCCTCCTCCAGCAGCCGGGTCTCCGCCTTTACTTCTACGTAAGGATTGATCTCCTCAATCAATTGCCGCACTTCCTCACATAGCGTATTCATGTCCGTTCCACCTGCTCTCCGGCTGGATAACGCTTTACATCCTGGTCTACGCCAATCCCGCAGCAGTATTGACAACCTGGATTGAACTCTGTATCTCTCATTTCCAGCAGACGCTCCCTCTTCTCCTCCAGCGCCAGCCGCTCATCTGTTAAATCAAGCGTCAGAATGTCCTCCAGAGGCTGTGCGCCGATACTATACCGGCAATACGGCATCGCGCACACAGTCAGCAAATTTCCATAGATAACGAACGGGCGGCGGTCCGGACGGCCATTTGCGCACTTCATGAATTGCTTCTGTGCTGCTTCCCGGCTGATTTTTTCCTTCCTGGGGGACCAGTCGATCCAGCCGTTCATATGTGCGTCCTCTCCATAGTATTTGCGCACCTGGTATCTGACGCCCCGCTGCTTGCATCGCTCCACATTCCGCTCCACATTGGTAGAGATATTAGGCCCATAGTTGTCAATAAAAAAGGTCAGCTTGCTGGATTTTGCCATAACAGACAGGAGTTCGTCGGAAAACAGCACTGTGCCGTTGGTTTGGAAGTCCAGGCGGCCAAATTTTTCCTGGCGCTCCAAAAGGAATTCGCACAGGTCCACAATATTCCTGTGAAGGATGGCTTCTCCACCCGTAAGCGTAATCACATCAATCCGCTCGACCAGGTCAAACAAGGCCAGAAGACTTTGTCTAATCTGGTCGTACTCATAGTCGAAAGCCCGTCCCAGTTCATAAATCTTAGGAATATACGCTCCGCATTTTTCACAGCGCAGCGTGCATCGCCATGTGAGATGAATTGCTACCCGGCGGATCGAAAGGTCATCCATTTTTCTTCACCTGCTCTCCTGGAACAAATCGTTCCATATTTTCATATATGCCCATGCCGTTGCACCATGCGCATCCCGGATTAAACTCAGCCTCGCACATTTCACGCAGACGGCTCCCTTTTTCCTCCAGGGACATGCCGCTGTCTCCAAGGTCTATCCCCAGCACATCGCTGGCCGGAACGGCTCCAATGCGGTAGCCGCAGTAGGGCGTCGCACAAAACACCAACATATGCCCAAAGATTGTAAATAATCTGCCCCCAGGGCGCCCGGCCGCGCATTTTCGGGAGTGCTCCCTGGCCTTTTCGTCGCTCAGCCGTTCCGGAAGGATGCTCCGGTCAACCCAGCCGCCCATATGGGCATTTTCGCCGAAATACGTGCGTACCGTATACCGCACGCCGAATTCCGCGCACTGCTGCTGAATCCTCCGAACTTTTGAGGATATCTGCGGCCCATAGTTATCCACAAAGAGCGTATATTTTTCAAACTCTGCCATGCTCCGCAGCACTGGATCCGGAATTTCCAGAGAGCCATTTGTAAATACCTCCAGCTTGGAAAAGGATTTCTCATAGCTTCGGAGATAATCAAGCAATTCCGCCAAATCCGGATAGAGCATTGGTTCTCCGCCTGTAATAGAGATCAGGCGCACCTGATCGGTCAAGGCGAAATAGGTGCGGAAACTGTTTTTGATTTCCGTTATCGGATATTCTGGAACGTTGCCCAGTTCATAGAGCTTTGGGATGTAGACCGCACACATTTTGCAGCGGAGATTGCACCGTGCCGTTACATGACACGACACCCTATCCATGGTTAATTTTTTCATAATCCCTCTCTCAGCCTGTTTTTCAGGACCTGTCTGTCGATCTTCCCATTCTGATTCAGCGGCAGCGCATTTTCCGCCGTAATCAAGCCCGGCAGCATATATCGCGGCAGACGCTGCTTCAAATGTGCATAAAGCTCCTTTTTATCAAGCTCCGCCGGCGATGCACAGAGCACGATCCGCCGGCGCTCCTCATCGTATATTGCGCAGCAACTTTCCACCTCCGGAGCGGAGGCGGCCACCGTTTCGATCTCCCCTAATTCGATGCGGTACCCCTGGTGCTTGATCTGATGGTCCTTTCGCCCGATGAAGACCAACTCGTCCCGCTCGTTATACCGCACCAAATCTCCTGTCCGATAGATCTTTTCGGGATATTTATCGTTCAGCGGATTTTGTACGAACGCCGCTTGTGTTCTGACAGGATCGCCATAGTAGCCGTGAGCCAAGCAACTGCCCCGCACACACAGCTCCCCAATCTCTCCCCTGGCAACCGGCAGGTCTTTTTCATTCAATACCAAAACCCCGGTATTCTTACATGCTCTGCCAATCGGCAGGCTTTCCATCTCATCAAATTCCCGATCTACAATATAGCAGGTGCAATCGACTGTAATCTCGGTAGGTCCATACAGGTTGGCATACAGCGCATCCGGAACATGCTTCCGCCAAGCGTTCAGCACTCTAACCGGCATGACCTCTCCCGCAAACAGGATCTTCTGTAGACAACTTGGCGGAGCCTTTTCCAGAGCCTTTGAACTAGCCGCCACGGCCATAGCGGATGGAACCCAGAATATCGTGTTGATTCTCTCCTCGTTCAAATACCTGCATACCCTCATGCCTGACAGGAAAATATCTTCCGGCATGATAACGGTTTCGCAGCCGTTGGTTATGGCGCTGTAAATGTCAAGCACTGAATTATCGAAGCAGAAGGGAGCCTGATTTCCAAACACCGTGTTTTCATCGAAAGAAAATGTATCTGTCAGCCAATCGACGTAGTCAATAACAGCGCGATGCGTCACAATTACGCCCTTGGGATTCCCTGTCGAGCCAGATGTAAACATAACATAAAGAATATCCGTATCAATGACTGCGTCAAGAATATCGCGCAGGTCGTCATTTTCCGGAGGAATTTGCTCCAGCCGATCCACTAAAATCACAGGATAGGCAGAAACGTCCTTTTGATGGCGGGTATCTGTGACGATCAGGGCAGGGGCCAGAACATTCATGATCGTGTCCAACCGCTCTTTGGGCATGGCTGTATCCAGAGGCGAATAATAATTTCCGCTGTACGCCGCCCCCATAAACGCTTCGACGCAGTGCGTTCCCTTGGGCAGATAAATGCCGATGGGCTGCTTGACCGCCCCGTTTAATTTCTGATGGATTATGTGAGCCATGCTGCGGGCGCGGTTGTCCAGCCCGGCAAACGTGACGCTCTCATGCTGATCGCGAAAAGCAACTTTATCAGGAAACCGGGCCGCTATTTTCTGCAAGCGGCGCACAACCGTATTTATCACGATAACATCTCCCGCTGATTTAGATATTTCCTGAGCGATGCGTTCTTACTCAGGAATTGCATAATTTTTTCCCGCCCAGAGTACCGGCAAGTCTCATCAATAGTATTTGGCGCCGCGAAATCGTCCAAATCAAGCAGATAGCTGGCGTCAACAACCTCATACCGGAGTCCCTCCCGCTCCAGGGAGGCATACAGCTTTTCAAAATTTGTCTCGTATAGCGCCTTGAAATCCCCGCCGAACAGCGCTTCCCCCTGCCAATAATTGACCGGAGGAATGTAAAGGATGACTGGAATTCCTTCTTCATTCATCATTTTAATTGTTTTCTTGAGGTAAGTCACTCCCTCCGCCGTCTCTCGATACCGAAATAAATAATTGATCTGCATATAAAGTTTTTCGCTTTTCTGGCTGGCCTTATCATGAAAGGATGCAAACGCTTCCAGCTGAAAGCGGTCGAAACGCTCCTGAGCCAGATCCGCATATGCGGCAAATTCAGGGTTCGGAGTCTCCAAGGTTTTTACCAGGGCGCGGATCAGCTCCGGATGCTGGGTCCGGGGCATGATGGGGACCTTTGGCGCCATCGTTTCGATCATCAGGAGCAACAGAAATTTGTCAGGCTTCTCTCCTCGCTCCAGCAGGGATCTGGCAATATGGTAATACGCCTGCTGCCCCATGCCGTGCATATCCAAGACCTTGCAACGCCCAGCCCCTGCCCTGTTCCGGATCATTGTCCCGAGAGAATCGTGGTTTTGATCTTCTAACGCGATATGCGTAAATGCGCAATCTCCCATGACCAAAAGATAATTTCCGAGAGATCTTTGATACTCTTCTACATATTGCTGATAGGCGGAAACGCTGAAAGAAAACCAGTTTTCATTTTCAATCAGGCCGGCATCTGTCAATTGGCTGCATATTTTTTCTGCGCCCTCCGGCGTTACAAGGAACACCTGGTCCTTTTCTTGCAGAGCGGTTTCAAAAGAGATGATGTCGTAGTGATTGATCAGGTTATTTTGCTTCTCAATATTGTTGTCTACAAATACAATATTCCGATATCCGTTGTCCTCCAGGATTTTTAATAGACAACAGCCCCGAATTCCCGCGCCAAAGACCGCTATCCTTTTCCCCTGCAAGCGGGGTTTTATACGCTCGACCTTCTGCAAGAAGCAGTTATACACCACTGAATTTTCTGAGGTCACCGGCCAAGCATAGTTCATTTTCCCACTCATCCGCAATCTCCCTCCAATCGTTTCAGTATTTCATCTCTATAAAGGTCAATCCGGTCCTTCTCCATAGTAATTGTGTTGACCGGCACAAAGCAGTCCGCACACACGCTGCTGCACTCCCGGGAGAAGCGCAAATGTTTGATCAAAAAATTCCGTCTTTTTTGTCCATTCCATGCTTCATATAAGGTAACTTGCTTAATATTCCCCAAGCTCATCGGCGCAGGCAGTCCGGTACAAGGATAGATTTCTCCATCCGGCGCGACCCACATCTTATAGAACAAAATAGGACAGCACTCCACTTTTCCTATATCCTGTCCGTATTTGTTGGTCCCCTTATCCATCGCACCCCCCATATTCCTCCAAAGGGGAGTGACTTCTTCCACAGAAACCGTGTCCGCGATCTCGCCAAACATAGCATAAAAGCGCTCCCTTTCCGCATTTTCCGGCGAAAGGGCTGCATCGGAGATTTTGATGTGGAGCTGCAGGCTGTCGTTCTTGTTGTTATATAAAATCTGTAGACTTTTATAAAAAACATCCCAATCCACTTTTACGCCACAAACACGCTTGTAAGTATCGCCATCCAGTCCTTGGAGGGAAACAACGATTCGAGAAAAACCGGCTTTTGCAATCTCCTCCGCCGTTTTGGCTGTCAATAGGGAGGCGTTTGTGTGCATCTCAATTCGCTCGGTCACATTGGCCGCGCACAGAGCATGGACCATATCAATGATATCAGGATTACAGAGCGGCTCCCCGTGACCGGAAAGGGAGATGGATTTGATTTTGCCGGGAAACGCCGACAATTGCCGGATTATCTCGCGAAAGCTATCCGCTGGCATCAGATTATTCTTTGCCGCATAATCCCAGCTCTCATCTCGTTCTTTGGCCCGAAAGCAGTAGCTACATCTGAAATTGCATTTTTCGCTGATATCGATAATCAGGGACAGCGGCATGTCCAACGGCAGTTCCTTGCCAAGACACAGGCGGTCCCTGCGATAAGACGCTTCGATATTTGTTATCATTGTCTCTCCCTAAACCGCGTAGAGCACGGTCTCATAGATCGTATTGGAATAGTGGCGGAGATAAAATCTGTAATCTTCCCGGAAAGAATTGATCAACTCCGGAAGCACATAAATATCCTCCGGCTTATGGTAAACGCAAATTGCCAGCTTTGGCTTATGGCAGCGGATAATCTGCTCTGCCCCAATCAAAGCCTCTTTCTCGGCCCCCTCAATGTCCATTTTGATGAATGTCGGGGCCTCTCTCTCCTGAAAAAACATATCTAAGGCAGTCACCTCTGCGTATTCTCCGCTCCCGCCTTCATCCAGTCGGGACCCACTTGACAAATTTCCGCTGAAAGAAAGCCGCCCTTCCTGGCTCCAGAGTCCCTTTTTTACCAGCGTAAACCGCTCGTTTCCCATTAAATCCTTCTCAGCTGTCAGGAAGTTTTGTTCATCCGGCTCAAAACCGTAGTAATGCCGGTACCGGCCATTGCACAGCCGAACAAACAGCTGTGCTGTATCTCCGGTGTACATTCCACCATCAACAAAGACCTCACCTGGATCAAGTGTGACAATTTCCGGATCAAAATATTGCTTTCTGCACTCTGATGCGGTGATTGGAGATGATGTCAAATAGCGCCCGATCCGTTCCAGCAGGACCTGCTTCGACTGATTATCCTGCAAAAGGCCGTATGTTCTTCGATACCCCTCTACATGGGGGAGAAAATCTTTATATACCATCTCATGGAGATGCAGCCTATCCCGGCAGAAAATCCGTTTCGCGGGAATCCCGCACCGTGCAAGCTCCCGTATAATTTCCTCTCTATAGTTCACAGAACAAATAATGATATTTGCCTCCGGATACTGCGCGATCATCTGGGAAGGAGACAGAATGGGCAAACCACTGCCTGGCCGTACGCCGCTCTTATTTTTGTCACAGAAACAGTCCACCACGATATGATAGTGTGTTAAAAGTCGTGCGGCAGAATCCCCGATCGTGCCTGCCCCGTAGAGGACCAGCGGTTTGCCTGTAAGCAGCTCCCGCATTCTTTGTGTCTCCTGTATAAAATCCTCGCCGTTGCATACCTGCCAGATATGTTCAAGTGCGTTTTCAAACTTTTTCACGGATATCTCCTCCGACACAGGCAGTGGACTACAGCAAATATGCATGCATCCACTCCTTTTCAAAATCCTGGATTTCTGGCATACTTATGAATTCATCCCTATGGGACCGCAGTTCTGCATCCATTTGATTTCGCTGATTTTCAAACTTTTTCAATCCTAACCGGTGGATCTTCTCCACCATGGAGATCATAAACGACCACTCAAAATACCGCCATGTCGGTGCATAATCGGGGAACCGTTGGCAGAGCCAGTCCGTCCGCGTCCGGTAGGCATTCAGGTACTCCTCCAATGTTTCCGGCGTGAGAAGACTGTGGTTGGTGGTCCATGCGGAATTGTTGTTTTCGTGGCGGTAAAATGTGTATTTCGGTAAGCCGTGATAAGCAACCCGCCGTGCACCTGCCAGCAGCTTGTACATCAGTGCGATATCGTCGTAGGTTCCATCCTCCGGGAAACGCAGATCGTCCATCAGTTCCCGCTGAAACAACTTTGTGGGAAATGCCATGTTGTACTTTTTTCGCCACAGCAATTCGATCAAAGCCTCCTCGGCGCTCATAACCTTCTTCTCGTCAAAGACTTTATCAGCTGCACCACAGATCGCCACATCCGCCTGATTTTCCTCAATGAGTCCTAGTAAAAACTCCAGGAAATCCGGCTCCGCCCAGTCATCGTCATCAATAAACGTGATGTACTCCCCACGCGCCGCATCCAGCCCCGTATTACGCCCTGCGCCGATATTCCCGCGCTCCCGGTGGATAACCCGGATGCGGTTGTCCTGTGCGGCATACCTGTCCGCAATTTGTCCGCTTTCGTCAGTGGAGCCATTGTCTACGATGATAAACTCATAGTCCCGGTATGACTGCCCTAAGATGCTCTCAATCGCACAGGAGACCAATTGTTCCCGGTTATAGGTCAGCATAATAACTGAAATCATGGCATATCCTCCCAGACCCTCCACGGCGCACTGCCTGAACTCCACAGCTGCTCCAGCACCCCCCGGTCCCTTTGGGTATCCATACACTGCCAGAATCCGCTGTGCTTATAGATTCCCAGCTTCCCGTCACGGGCCAGCGTTTCCAACGGCGTTCTTTCCAAGACGCAGCTCTCCTCAGCGCTGAGATATCCAAACACTTCCGGCTCCATGACCATAAATCCGCCGTTGATCCACCCACCGTCCTCCTTCGCCTTCTCCCGGAAGCCGGTGACCGTCTCGCCGTCCAGGTCCAGCACCCCGAACCGTCCCCCCGGCTGGATGCCCGTCAACGTCGCAATCTTGCCAGACGCGCTGTGCTGCGCCAGCAATTTGTTCAAATCCACATTGCTTACCCCGTCGCCGTAGGTCAGCATAAACCGTTCATTGCCGATGTACTTCTGCACCCGCCTCACCCGCCCGCCGGTCTGGGTGTTTAGGCCCGTATCCACCAGCGTGACCCGCCAGGGTTCTGCCACGTTGGAGTGTACTGTCATGCGGTTTTCAGCTGAAAAGTCGAAGGTCACGTCGGACCGGTACAGGTAGTAATCCGCAAAATATTCCTTGATGATATGCCCCTTATAGCCGCAACAAACCACAAAATCCTGAAAGCCGAAGCTGGAGTAATATTTCATGATATGCCACAAAATGGGCTGCTCCCCGATGGTTATCATCGGCTTCGGCTTGAGGTGGCTCTCCTCACTAATGCGGGCGCCCAATCCTCCCGCCAAAAGAACGACCTTCATCTAATGTACCTCCTGTATGCTACTAAAAGAGCTGCATCACGCGGGTGACGTCCTAATTGCTGTGGGACAGCATAGCCTGGGCCGACTGCTGTAAAATATTAAGCTGGACAAGCTTCGTATATTCCTCGGCCATATTTGCGTCACGGATACGGCTCTCAGCGTCCGCAAGATTCTCCGCCGCTTGGCGGAGGTCGTTCTGATTACATGAGGTTGCAGTCCTCTGGCTGCTGCTCCAATGCAGCGGAGAAAAACGTCTCCGCCGCCTCAAACTCCCCACAATACGCACAGACAACGCCGGTCAGATTCTGTATTTGCCACTGCCGCCGTTCCTCCAACGACAAGGATTCAACGAAATCCAAGGCCCTGTCATAGGCGCCTGCGTTGATTAAATTTTCCAAGTTTTGAACTGGTTCCATAAAATGTACTCCGTTAAGATCCTGCGCCTGATCCTCAGTAATAAAAGTCCTTTGCCTGGTTCCTATTGCGTCACGCTCCCCATCAAAGAAACGGAGGCAGACTTCGGTCCCTCAATTAAACTGGCTACTCTTTGATAGACCGGACTCTGTTTCAGCATAACCACCGCCGGGTCGTCCGCCGGATACGCCGTCAGCATCGTCCGCACTCTTTCCGCCAGCGCCAGCAGCTCGCCTGTGGCCTTCGCCGCCTGCAGCTGCGGGGTGTGCTTCGTCAAAAACTCCACCATCGCTTTCATTTGCGGGCAAGTCTCCAATCCTTTCCGTAAAAAGCCGGCAAAAGCCGTTGCGTCCTGCGTCTCCAATTTTTGAAACGCCTCTGCGCAATACCAACCAAAGCGGTGCAGCGGCGGCAGGCTCCGGATATTTTCCTTATTCAATACTTCCTGCGCATAATATCGAGGCAAAAAAGCCCTCTCAACCTTGGCAAAAGTCCGGCACAACTGCATACTCTGCTCTTCATCCGACCAGTTACAGGACTTGACCGCAGCTAATACCAATCCCCGCGCCCATGTTATAGACTGCCAATTACTTTCAAATTCGCCATCTGCTGTTTGAACAGCCAGGTTGATTAATGGTCCGTCCTCTCTTGCCATTCGAGCGGACAAGCTGTCCATTTCTTCAATTTTCAGAGGCTGTTCAGGCAACGGAAACAGTACGCCTGCCAACAGTGCATGTTCTACAGCGGCAATAGGAATCTCATCCCATTTTTCCACTCGCCGGAGCAGATCCGTCAGTTCCGCGCAGTCCACCGTTTCCAGAATCGCAGCAGCAAGTCCCAACTCGCATTGATCTTTCAATCCGCTGAAGACTGTGCAGCCGTGGCGGACAAAATCATCTCGTCCTTCCTCCTCCCTGCGGTATTTGACAGTAAAGGATGGGGCCGCTGTGTCCAGCAATATCTTGCGCTTTGCCTCTGCAATCACGGCATCCGGTTTTGGCTGGCTAATTTGATCCCAGAAAGCAGACGCCAGCGGGGTGACATCCATCGCCGTGGTCCTTTGGAGCCGGATTAATACCAATGTACACAATTCAATCTGCTTAGGGTCTTCTAACTCTTCCCCCTTAATATTGGGAAAAGCTGAATACGCTTTCTCCGGCTCACCACACTGCAAGTATGCCTCCGGCATCAGGACAAGCGCCTTTCGCTCCCAGAATGGGGCCGTGTTTTCCAGGACTCCCCACATACTTTCACTTGACTCAAACCGCCCGGCTTTATGATCCGACATTCCCTGGAGGTATTTCTCGCCCCAATAGAGCGCACGGAAATAGTCCTCATTTTCCCAGCAGCGCGAAAACGCATAGTAAGCAACATCTATCCGCGTATAACTGGAATTGGGAAACAGCTCCACCGCTTGATCGGCCCACTCCTCCAACTCGGGGAGCTTATGCAGCGCGGCGACAGATACTGCGTTACGGAATACAACTGCACCAAACCGGCTCCAGCCGATCCACTTTTTCCGAACCCCATCCATTGCCCGCATGACACTCTTGACGGCTTCTTCTTTGTCTGATCTCTTGACGCAATCTGTGTATTCCATCAAGGTCTGCAAATGTTCCGGATTCTCTGCCAATTTCCGGTGCAGCAGAGCGAGGTTTCGGTCTCGCTTGGTTGTTTCCGCCGCCTGATCTACATATGTATAGCCATCGTGATAGAACCAGGTTTCTGTCAGCGTCATGACCTGCATCAGTCCGCCTTTGGGATCTTTCCACCCCTCATGGATGCATCCTTCATAGCGGACGCCGGTACTCAGGCGGGCCAGGCGGACTGCGACAAAGTCTACATAATTATCCTCAACCAGTTCGCCCACTGCCTGAAAATTGCGTATATGGTACCCGGCAAAATCCCGTGGCAGGCGCTTTGTCTGTGAGAATTCTTTCAGCTCCTTTACGCCCTCTACCAACCACTCGTCCGCATCGACAGAGATATACCACTGTCCCGAGCAGCGGTCCATAACAGCATTACGGGCGGCAGCGAAGTCATCAATCCACGGAAAATCAAACAGAACATCAGCATATCGCTCCGCAACATCCCGACTGCCATCACCAGAGCCAGTATCCGCCATAACGACCTCGCACGGTACGGCATCCCGCAGCGGCTGGAGCGACTTCAGGCAGCGTTCCAGGCAGCGGATCTCATTTTTAAAGATAATCCCAATAGAGAAAAAGGGCTTTTTCATGTTGATCTCTCCTCTTTACTTTTTGGGATACATAGGAAATACGCTGGATTCCAGCGGATTTCCTATAGACCTCAATTCACAAACAGGGGACGGGCTGCTACCCGCCCCCCAAAATTGATGTTTGCTTGTAATCGCAGCTGAAGTAATTAGCCCAGCAGCTGGAGTACGCCCTGGGGCACCTGGTTGGCCTGAGCCAGCATGGCCTGAGCGGACTGCACCAGGATGTTGTTCTTGACGTAGCTCATCATCTCGGCGGCAACATCGGTGTCGCGGATGGTGGACTCGGCATCCTGGATGTTCTCCTGCATCACAGCCAAGTTGTTGCCAGTGTGCTCCAAACGGTTCTGGACCGCGCCCAAATCACCGCGGACACTGGAGACGTAGTTGATAGCGTCTCTGACCGTCTGCACGGCAGCGGCGGCGCCTTCCTGGGTTCCGATGTTGATGCCGTCAATCTTCATGGCCTTGGTGTGCATATCGCCAACCTTCACCTTCATCTGGTTGAAGCTGTCGGCGGTATCGCCAATCTGGAGAGTGAGGGCATCGCCGTTGGCAGAGTTGCTCTTCTGGGCAGTACCGATCTTAATCAGACCCTTCCAATCGGTGGCCTGCGCATCACCAGCAGTGGTAGCGCCATTACCGGGAGCCAGACCATCGTCACCAGCCAGATTGTTGACGGTATAGTCAATGCCGCCCTCTCTCTCTGTCAAACTGATAACGGGCTTAGTAACACCGTTAGCGCTACCAACCGTAGAACCAACGATAAACTGCTTATTGCCTTGAGCGGCAGTAGCAAGGCGCTGGGCCGCTGTGTTCAGAGCAGAGAGTGAAAGCTTACCATTAGAGCCAAGCTCTTTATCGGTCAAGTCAATGACATTGTCGCCATAATCTTTATACTTGCTGTTTTTGCCAACGGCAAAAACATACGTGGTATCGCCAAGCTTCAGGGCAGCCCCATCTTTCACAAAGTCATCCGTAAGCGCAAAGGTTGCCTGCGCATAGACGCGGGTGGCGTTGGCAACAGGCTCCGTCTCGGGCGTCACCTGGAACTGATTTCCGTTATTCCCGGATATCAGTACATTGCCAACAGTGTTACCACCGGTGTTGAGTGCAACACCACCAGAGAATTTGGCATCAAACACTAAGTTGTCAATATCATCCTGCTTTGCAGCGGGGTTGATTTCCTGAATGACCAGTTTGCTGCCCTCAGCGGAGAAATGGAACTTGCTGGTAGAACCAGTAGCCATGACGGTGACACCAACATCAGAATCATAGTTGGCGGTGCTGGTGAGACTCTTGGCAATGGCCTCTGCGATGTCTGCCCCATCCATTTCCTGCCCAGCAGCAACAGAGAATGTGGCAGTTTTGTTCGCAGTCAGTTGGAAGGTAACTGTAATAGCGTTAGAGGAACTGTTGATAAGCTTTGACTGGCTGAAGTCTACCGTGTACTTGCCAGCAGTGGGCGCCTTGTCTACCAACATACCGTCGGATACGGTCTTAAAGCCCATATTAGCAGCAATAGAATTAGTGGTGGCAGTAGAAGTAGCCACGTCAGCAGCATCCTTAATGCTGATCTCATCCGTACCAGCATCCAAAGAGCCATCCAGCAGTTTGATGCCGTTGAAGTTGGCGGAATCAGCGATACGGTTGATCTCGGTCTTCAGGGCCTCGACTTCCTTCTGGAGGTTGGCGCGGTCCACCTCGTTGTCATAGGTGCCGTTGGCGGACTGGGTCGCCAGGTAATCCATGCGGTTGAGCATGTCCTGGATTTCCTGCATCGCACCTTCGGCGGTCTTCACCAGGGAGATGCCGTCCTTGACGTTCTTCTGAGCAGCATCCAGGCCGGTGATCTGGGCCCGCATCTTCTCGGAAATCGCCAATCCAGCGGCATCATCGCCGGCGCGATTGATCTTGTAACCGGAAGACAGCTTCTCCAGGTTGCCGGAGAGAGCCTTGGTGTTGGTGTTGTAGTTCCGGTAGGCGTTCATCGCCATTATGTTATGTTGGATCCTCATTTTATAATCTTCCTTTCAATAAAATGATTTTATAGGGGCGCTGTTCCAGTGCGCCAGAAACATCCTATAATCCGGCGCTGGGTGGAGTACCTTCTGAAATCCCGCCGTGCGCACAGCGGTCAATCTTTTCGGCACGGGACAATATCTCAGCCGGCTCGTCAGCCGGATGAAATCTTTGGGGCATTCTTGTTTTTCTTCGTTTTTACAGGCGGTTGATCATACAGGCATTGGGGCCGCTCCTCCCCATTCCGCTCCCATACCTCCCCACGGAGGATGGTCATATTGCCGGGAGCCTGTACAGACATCCGAATGGTGGATGTTGTAAACACCTGAATGACAATTTCCTCGCCAATGGTTACATAGTCTCCTGATTTCAGCTGCAATGACAACATGGCAAATCTCCTTTCACCTGTTGACCAGCCCCATCCATTGGACTGTTTCATCGTCATAATATTGTGAACGCTCTTTCGAGCTTCAGACGTGCGTACACGTCCTCTCGTTTCCCACTTAACGGTTCGGAAAACGCTGAGCGAAGAAAAAACTCTCTCCTTTTTTCTTCGCTCAACGTTCCCCTGACCGGAACCATGGGCTTTCACCGGCGTCCCCACCGGCAATATTGCAAAGCGTCAGGCGCTTTTGCCAAGCTGAGCAAGGCCCAAAGCCTTGATATTCTCTGCTGCGTTGACCTCTCGTTGATGTACCGCCCCACACTTGGGACAAGTCCATAGGTTCTTTTTATAGGAGACTGCATCCCCTGCCATCCCACATGCAGAACAGGTCCGCGTTGTGGGATAGTAGCGATCCACAATTATCAGCTGTTTTCCCTGCCATGCCAGTTTGTACCGCAGATATATCCGGAACATTCCATATCCGGAATCCGGTATGCTACCCAGTTTCATGCTCCTGGAAATTTCCGCCAACGGATCGGCTCTCATGCACACTGCGTCCCAATCGTTGGCTATCCGATGGGATTCCTTGTGGATAAAGTCGCGCCGCTGATTGGCGATACGCTCATGGAGCAGACGATACTTCTGGACCATCTCCTGATAATTTTTTGAACCGGGCTGCATCCGGCACAGCCGCCTCTGTATCCCGGCCAGTTTCTCCTGTGACTCCTTCAGCCAATGGGGCGGGTCCGCTATGATGCCGTTATCAGCCACATAAAAGTGCGGCATGGAATATTTCAACCCAATAGTTTTTTCCGGACTCGGAACAACAACTTTTGTCTGCTTGACCGGGCGCTCATACAAGATAGCACAGTAATATTTCCCCGTGCGGGTCTTACTGACAGTGACTCGTTTGAGTTTCCACCACGCCTGCGCCCGGCGGTGGAATACTGCCCTGACAATCCCCGCTTTCGTCATGCGAATGCCGTCTTTGGTTGTGTAAATCGTCGGCCCCGATGTGAATTCATGGTTACAGGCGGTAAAGGAATCTCGGTCATCCTTTTTTCGCTTGAATTTGGGATACCCAAAGCATTCCGGTTTCTTGAAGAACACACGAAATGCCTGGCAGAGCTTATTGTGTTCCTGAATCAACGCCTGGTTATCTACCTCGCGCAAAAAGGGTGCGCTATTCTTGTACTTCGCTGGAGTTGGAATGAAATGCCGGCCTGTTTCAAGATAAAATCGCTGCTGATCGGACAGCATCTGATTCCAGATATACCGGCAGCAGCCAAAGGTTTTTTCAAACAGCTCGGACTGGGCTGCATCGGGATAGAGCCGGACTTTGATTGTGACATGACGTATGCCCTTGTCAGCCTCCCCCCACGGAAATCAATTTTTGCAAAAGGGATAAAAACGAGCTATAATAGAAGAATGGGAAAGCAGAAAATAGTCGAATATTTCGAGGAAGTAGAAGCGAG
>JAAWQS010000155.1 GCA_022800665.1 Oscillospiraceae bacterium | reverse complement strand
AGCAAAGATTATGAAATTTCCGTCTCTTCCGCTGAGACTATGGTCAAAATCTCCCATTTCCTCACCTTGCTCAAACGATTATGAATACAGGTTCTTACAACTTCCTGCTCACCGGAGGCGCTTATCTTCAGAAGGTAAGCGTCTCTTTTCGCGGTCAAAAACCTGCCGTTTGCAGACATTCCCGCACAGCGGCAGGTTTTCTGCTATGATGCAGGTACATCAAAGGAAGCGCCGATTCAAGGAGGAAAATTATTATGCGTCATGTTTATATTCGCGGCATCCTGGCTCTGATCTGGCTGGCGGCGGCTATCGTCAGCGGCCTGTCCGGCAATTTGGAGTGGGCCGGACTCTATCTCCTGATGGGGGCAGCGTTTGGGTATTCCGCCTATGCCCCTTGGAAAAAAGAGAAGAATGGTAAGGGGGAGCATTGACCATGAGCGTGAACATCCTGGAGCTTCAAAACCTCAGCGCCTGGTACAGAGAGGGGCAGAACGTGCTGTCCGGCTTCTCCCTCCAGCTGCGGCCCCATGAAGTGGTGGGGCTAATCGGCCTGAACGGGGCCGGAAAGACCACCTTTCTGAAAATCCTGTCCGGTCTGCATGAGGGGTTCCGCTGTGACGGCATCCGCCTGGACGGCCAGCCAGTTACTTTTCGGGACAAGGGCTTCAAGCTGTGCCGGTACACCGTCTTTGCCGAGGACAACTCCTTTCAGTATTTCACCTTTCGGGAGTACCTGTCCTATGCGGCTGCGGCGTACAAAATGAAATTGCCCGACGTGGCGGAACTGGTGCAGGGCTTTCACTTTGAGGACTACACCGACACCCTGCTGAAAGACCTGTCCACCGGCAATAAGAAAAAAGTGGTTCTGATCACCGCTTTCGCCCTGAAACGGCCGCTCCTCCTGTTGGACGAGCCGGTGAACGGGCTGGACTTCCAGAGCACAGAGTACCTGTACCAGCTGATCGCCGGGTATAAGGAGCACGGGACAGTCCTGTTCTCCTCCCACATCCTGGAGAGCATCACCCTGACCTCCGACCGGGTATTGGCGCTGGAGGACGGGCATATCCGGCGGAGCTTTGAGGGCGGCGAGATCAACGCCGCCAACATTCGGGAGGCACTGCATGCTGAAAATGAGTTTTGACGTCACCGCCAAAAAGCTGTTTGGCGTGCACTATGAGCGGCTGATTCGGACGCTCTTTCTGGAGCTGGTGGTCTTTTGGGGGCTGCACATCTCTGGATTCCAAGTGGAGATCGCCCCGTTCATTCTGTACCTGATGGCCGGCGCCTTCTCCGGCGGGGTTATGTGGCAGGCCCTCTCCTCTGACGGCAACCGGGCCAACCTGGAAAATCTATTCATGCTCCCCTTTGAGGGCCGGACCCTGGTGTTTTCCTATGTGGCCGCTCTGGGGGCCTACACCCTGCTCACCCAAACCGCCGGCCTGCTGGCGGTGGTCTGGGCAGTCTCCGAATGGAGTTGGGCGGAGATTTTGGGGAGTGTCCTCTGTGCCCTGGCCGCTATTGTGATCGTATCCTGTCTCTATCCCCTGCGCCTGGGCCGCGTGGACGCCTATGCCTTTTATGTCCGGCCAGCCAGCCGCAGGCGGACGGTCAAGGTTCACCGCCGTTACTCCGTGCGGCGCTACCTGTCCCGCTACCTGATGGCCCACAAGAATTATCTGGTCAACACGGCGGTGATGTGGGGGGCGGCCTGTGTCCTGCCGGCGCTGCTGGGGCAGATGGAGGCCAGGTTCGTTCTGCCCATCGGCTTTGCTATCCTCTCCCTGAACACCCCCATCTGCATCCTGCTGTCCTGTGACCCGGCCCTGGAACGGGCGATGCGGTTCCTGCCGGGGCAGCAAAAGGCGTTCTGTGTCCCCTACTGCCTGTTCATCTTCCTATGCAATTTGGCGGCGGACCTCATTTTCCTGTGCAGCTGGCAAATCCAGATTGGCGGGATTATCCCGCTCCACGCTTTGACGGCGGCGGTCTTCGCCCTGCTGAGCGCCGCTGGCTCCGTCCTTCTGGAGTGGTACTGTCCCATCCGGGGGTGGAACATCGAAAGCGACCTCTGGCATCACCCGCGGAAATATGTCGTGCCCGCTGTCATGCTCCTGCTGGCCGGGCTGGTGAGTATGGTCTGAAACAATTTTCTGCCTGGGCGGATAGGATCGCTCAGGCAGAATTTTTTCAAAAAGACAGACCGCTGTAACATTTCGCGGCCATTTATCTGTTATACTGCCCTTATCACCAAAAGGAGGACAGACCATGAAACGGATACTGATTGTGGAGGACGACGCACTTTTGAATAAAACCTTAGCCTATAACCTGGTCTCCGACGGCTGGGACGTCACCCCCGCCCTGAATGCCAGGACCGCCGAAAATCTGCTGGACAGGACAGAATACGACCTGGTGCTGCTGGACATCAATCTGCCGGACGGGAACGGCTATGACCTGTGCGGGCTGATTAAGCCGGAGCGCCCGGACACGGTGGTGATCTTCCTCACCGCCAACGACCAGGAGAGCGACCAGATCCGGGGCTATGAGGCGGGGGCGGTGGACTATATCACCAAGCCCTTCTCCATCGAAGCCTTGCAGCGGAAAATCCGCGCCATGTTCGCCATGCTGGAGCACCACAAACCGGCAAAGGATCTCTACGACGACGGCAGGCTG
>JAAWQS010000039.1 GCA_022800665.1 Oscillospiraceae bacterium | reverse complement strand
TACGAGCTTGGTCCGGTCAATCTGGGCAGCTACTACGACAGCGGCGCAATGATTGACGGCCAGACCCTCACCCTGCCCATTAAGGCGGTGGAGAGCGACGAAGAAATCGGAATCGGAACCATCACCGTCATCATCCATACCCAAAACTTCGAGGACATGACCGCTACCATCAACGTGCGGAGCGAAAACAAAATCATCCCAACCGATGTTTCGCTGAACAAGACCAGCATGACCCTGACCGTGGGCGGCTCGGAGCGGCTGACCGCCACTGTTGCCCCTGACAATGCCACCAATAAGGCCGTGACCTGGGCATCCAGCAATACCGCCGTTGTCACGGTTGACGCCAGCGGGAATGTCACCGCCGTCAGCGTGGGCAAAGCCACCATCACCGCCACCACTGTGGACGGCGGCAAGACCGCCAGCTGCACCGTCACCGTGAAGCAGAACACCCCGCCCCCGCCTGCCCGCTATACCGTGACGGTGGAGGCGGGACCCGGCGGCAGGGTATCGGGCGGCGGGACGTACACGAGAGGTACGCCCGTGACCGTGAAGGCCATTGCGGACAGCGGCTATCACTTTGTAAGGTGGACGGAGAACGGCAAGGAAGTGGACGCCAATGCAAGCTATACCTTTACCGTGACAGGCCGCCGCACGCTGACCGCTGTATTTGAGAAGGACGAGGACCCTACCCCGCCGGCGCCTGACAAGTATACTGTGACGGCAGAGGCGGGACCCGGCGGCAGGGTAACAGGCAGCGGAACGTACGAGGAAAATGCGTCCGTGACCGTAACCGCCACGCCGGAGAGCGGGTATCACTTTGTGGAGTGGACGGAGGACGGCAGTGCGGTCAGTACGGAGGAAAGCTATACCTTCACCGTGACCGGCGACCGTACGCTGACCGCCGTGTTTGAGAAAGACGAGGACCCCACCCCGCCGGAGCCTGTGCAGTTTACTGTGACGGTGGAAGCGGGACCCGGCGGCACGGTATCGGGCGGCGGGACGTACGAGGAAAATGCGACTGTGACTGTGACCGCCACGCCGGAGAGCGGGTATCACTTTGTAAGGTGGACGGAAAACGGCGGTAAGGTAAGCGGCGAGATACGCTATACCTTTACCGTGACAAGCGACCGCACCTTGACCGCCGTGTTTGAACGCAACAGCAGCAGCGGCGGCGGTTCTGGCGGCAGTTCAGGCGGCGGTTCGTCCGGCGGCGGGAGCAGTTCGGGCGGTCCGGCTGCCGGCGGCGGGGCCACGGTAGTGGAGCGTCCCGACCCGGCCAGACCGGGAATCCCCACGGTCAGCCAGACCAAACCCGTCACGCCGGATAAAAACGGGAATGTGACCATTTCCAATGGCGCGGTTCAGTCCGCTATCAACACGGCAAAGAATGACGCAAAAAAGAACGGCAACACCGCCAACGGCGTAGCGGTAGTCATTCCCATCGCGCCGGGAGCAGGTCAGGACGCTTTCAACGTGGCCATCCAGGCCCAGACGCTGAATACCCTTGTGCGGGAGAACGTGAAGCGTCTGGAAATGGATATCCAGGGCGTGCTTGTGGAGACGATGGACGCCGGTTTGCTGCAATGGCTGGATACGGCGCTGGCAAACGGGGATATTATTCTGCGGGTAACTCCTCCGTCCGGACTGTCCCAGGCGGCCAGAGCTGCCATCGGCACAAGGCCGGTCTATGACCTGTCGCTGGTGCATCTCTCCGGCGGGAAAGAAACGCCGATTACCGATTTGGGCGGTCGCACCATCGCCGTCCGTCTGCCTTATGCTCCGGCAAAGGAGGAACAGACCGAAAACCTCTATGCGGTCTATGTAGATGGCAAGGGCCAGGTGGAATGGCTGACAAAATCCAGCTATGACCCTGACCTGGGTGCGGTCGTCTTTGAAACCGGGCATTTCAGCATCTACGGCATCGGCTATAAGAACCCTGTCCCGGCCTTTACGGACATTCAGAACCATTGGGCGGAGGATAACATTATCTTCGCAGCCAGCCGGGGACTGCTCACCGGTACTGGAAACAACCAATTCAGTCCTGACACGGGCATGACGCGGGGGATGTTTGTCACCGCCCTGGGGCGGCTGGCGGGCATCGAACCGGACAGCTACAAAACCGGGAAATTCACCGATGTGAAAGCGGACGCCTACTATGTCCCGTATGTGAACTGGGCGGCAGAAAAAGGCATTGTAAACGGCACTGCCTCCACCGCCTTTTCCCCGGACACCAATATCACCAGGGAACAGATGGCGGTGATTATGGCAGGCTACGCAAAACAGCTGGGCTATGACCTGCCGGCTGCCCATGATGCTGTGACCTTTGCGGATAACGCGCAGATCAGCGGCTGGGCGGCAAAGGAAGTCAAAGCCATGCAGCAGGCGGGCATTATGGCGGGGAAAGGCGGCAGCCGCTTTGATCCGAAAGGAACCGCCACCCGTGCCGAGGTCGCCACCGTCCTGCGGCGGTTTGTGGAGATTGTCATTGACCCGCAGACTGCCCAGGGCTGGATGCAGAACCACAGCGGCTCCTGGCAGTATATGAAAAAGTAGGCCAAAAGGGAGTGCGAGGGTCAAACTGCTTACCCTCGCACTCTTTTTTGGGGACTTACTGTGTTTCTGTGCCTGCTTTGCTCAGCTCCGGCATCTGGGCCAGATAGTCCCCAAACGCCTTGCTGTCGTACTCCGCACCCAAAATAGCGTGGCAGTTCTCAATCGCCTTTGTCAGCTGCTTCTGTAAGCCCTCCCCGGCGGTTCCAGCCTCCAGTGCGGCGTGGGCGTCCACCAGTTCAAACCGGGGCGACGCGCCCTCCTCACGGTCCAGCATAAACATAGGGGAATAGGAGTACCCAGTCACCTCTGTCTTTCCAGTCTCGTTGTTCCGGGTCAGCTCCAGCTCCAGAGCCACGGTAGTGTCCGTCAGCTCGTAGTTCTGGGAGGAAATGAAGTTGCCCAGAGAGTAGCAGACAAAGCCCTGATGGCTTTCGCCGTCCCCGTCGGAGATGGTCCGCAGGCCCATGGGCTGCAAAACATGGGAGTGTCCGCCCAGCACGATGTCCGCGCCGTGTTCAAAGAGGAAGTCCGCGATTTTGTCCTGATAGCTGTTTTCTGTCGTCTTATACTCCACGCCCCAGTGAATCATGACCGCAATCAGGTCCGGATTCAACGCCTCGGCGGCGGCTAAATCGGCGGACAGCTTTTCCGTATCCAAGGCGGACAGATTGGTCAGATAGTCGGTGTTAAAAAGATTGATGGAGTAGGGATGGTCCTTGTGAACGGGAATACCGTTGGTGCCGTAGGTGTAGCCCAGAAACGCCACAGAAATCCCGCCGACATCGGCCAGCGCGATGTTGTAGTCATATTCCTCCTGGGTCCGGCTGGTCCCCACATGGGCAAGTCCGACTTCATCCAGCACGTCCAGCGTCCGGCTCAGACCGGAAAATCCCTTGTCCAGACTGTGGTTGTTGGCGGTCAGGCACAAATCAAAGCCAATCTCTTTCAGCCCATATGCCAGATCGTCCGGGGAGTTGAAGCAGGGATAGCCGGAATAGGGTGGGCCTCCGGCCAGGGTGGTCTCCAGATTCACCACCGCGTAGTCCGCCCCGCTGACAATAGGCTGTACGGCAGACATAATGCGCACATAGTCGTATGCGTTCTTTTCCCCGTTCCAGGCGTCATTGGTCAAGGGCATGTGGCTCATGGCGTCGCCGCAGACAGCCAGGGTTGCTACCGTCGGTTCCGGCGGCGCGGGCGGCTCCGGTTCAGGGACGGGGGCCGGTTCCGGCTGGTCCTCCGGCTCCGACACCGGTTCCAGCTTCCTGCCCTCCGGGTAGCTGATTACAGAAACACCCGCCATGGTAGTGGCACAGCCGGACAGCAGCAAAACAAAAACAAGCAGTATTGCGCAGATATTGCGCCGCATAGTATTGTCCTCCTATTTTTTAATCACTTCGTAAATCCCCTGGCTGATTTCACTGCACACGGCGTAAATATTCCGGTCGTCCTTCGCGCCGCTGGCCCCTACCGTCAGCACCACCACGCCGTCCCTGGCGGCGGGGTCGTAGGAGAAGAGGTTGAACACGCCGTAGGCGCTGCCGGTGTGGTAGTAGAGCTTGTCCCGGCCATACAGCTGGTCCTGACTCCGCAGGGGTATGGCCTGATAGGTACCGTCGGGGAGCTTGGTCTCATTGCGGGTCTCCATCAGCTCCACCGACCCCGGCTGCATCAGCCGCAGGCCCTCATAATAGCCGTCGCTGGCCAGCAGAGCCGCCATCTTCGCCAAGTCTTTTGCGCTGATGGTCAGTCCACCGGCAAAGAAGGCCCCGGTAGCTCCGGGCGTACTGCCGGGCAGATAACCGGCCTGCGTACTGGCGGTACGGGTCAGAGTGACGTTCTGATAGAGGTTGGCAATCAGGTCCGTGCGCTCCACACACCCGCCCTCAAAGGCCGCGTCGATCTCCATGATCTCCCACAGGCCGTCGCGCATCACTGTATCCAGATACTGTCCGGCGGCCAGCTCCAGGGTCATGCCCAGCACGGCAAAGCCGTAATTATTGTAGTTCCAGGAGCTGATAGCCCCAGGCATTTTGGAGCTGAAGCAGGAGGGACTGGCCAGCTGCGCCCGAACCGCATTGTATCGCAGGAAGGAGCTGTCGAAGGCGCGGATTGAGGAGGTATGGGTCAGCAGGGTGCGGAAGGTGATGGGATTGCCGGGATATCGGGGATTCTGCACCTTGACGCCCCAGTAAGAGCCGATCTCCTGATCCAAGTCTATGTAACCCTGCTCCCGCAGCAGCATAGCGGCCATGCCTACCGCCACCTTTGTAATGGAGGCGGAACGGATTTTATGCTCTGATGTCATGGGCGTCTTTCCCTTTACAGCGTAGCCGTAGGTATAGGTGTCTGTGAGCCGTCCGTCCTCCACCACCGCTGCCTGCACCCCCACCGCGCCGTATTTGGAAGCGGCCTTGTCTACCAGCAGCTGAATGTTGTCATGGTTTTCCTGGCTGGCGCTGATGGCAATTTTTGCGCTCATCTGGGTGGTCAACGCCATTGCCACCGGTTCCTCCTGTTCGTAAGCCGCCAGGGCCACCAGCGTCTGTGCCAGCTGTGACCGGGAGACCGGCAGTTTGGGATGAATCGTATCGGAAACCATCCCGGCGAAGAGACGGTTTTCCAGCGTCCAGGCCATGGGCAGGCGGGCGTAATCCGCAACGCTTCCGCCGTCCTGATAGGCGGCGAGCTGTTCGTCATAGGCCCGGCTGTCCCCACTGGCGGCGAAGCGGTAGAGCAATGCCGCCAGCTGGGTCCGTGTAACCAGTTCCAGGGGACGGAGATTCCCGTCGCTTCCGCCGGTGACAATCCCCTCCCGCGCTGCCCAGACGGCAGCGTCCGTGTACCACTTGCCTGCCGGTACGTCGGGGAAAACGTTGGTATAGGGGGGCGCGGCCTGTCCGCTTATCCGGTGGAGGGCGGTGAGGACCGAGGCCAGACTGACCAGGCCGTCCGGGTCAAAGCGGTCCTCCGTCACGCCGGAGAGAATGCCCTGGTAAGCGGCGTAGCGGATACAGCCGGCAGCACACTCCGACGCGGGCAGGTCCTGGAAGTCCACCACCCGGATGGCCTCCAGCGTCAGGGCTGGGGGCGGCTCCTCCGCCTCCTGGACTTCCTCCCGGACCTCCGCCGGAGGGGCGGCAGGCTGTTCTATCTGCTCCGCCGCCGGCTCTGTCTCCAAGCCCCTGCCGTCCGCGGCCCCGGAACCGGAAACCACTGCAAGCAGGGCGGCTGCGGCCAGACAGCAGGGCAGGACGGTTATCGCCAATTTTTTGAACACAATACATACGCTCCTCATTTTCTTTTCCTGAATTATAGCGCATTCTGGAAAGAAAGTCAAATCGTGCCGCTGTTTTGCAAAAACAATTGTTGCTTTGCCGGGGATTTACGTTTATAATAGGAAAATATCCAGAAAAATACAAATCAAAGCCAATGGAGGAAGCGCATATGACATTGCTGGAAAAACTGATCGGACACACACTCATCCAGGCGGACGACACCTGGGGGCTGCTGGGCGTCATGTGCGTCTCGGTGGCGTTGGCCATCTGGCTGGAGCAGAAATACAGATGGGCCTCCCGGATTTCCGGCTGCATCATCGCCCTGATTCTGGCAATGGTCATGGGCAATACCGGCATCATCCCCACCGCCTCCGTCCTCTATGACGACATAGTCTGGGGGATCGTGGTCCCCATGGGCATACCGCTGCTGCTGCTGGAGTGCAACCTGAAAAAAATCTGGCGGGACGCGGGCCGTATGCTCACCATCTTTCTGACCGGTGCGGCGGGGACCCTCTGCGGCGCGTTTCTCGCCTTTTACGTTTTGCAGGGCGCGTACGCCGCTGCCGGCGGCAGTGTGCGGAACCTGGCGGCAGTGGCGTCCATGATGACAGGCACCTATATCGGCGGCAGCGTCAACCTCTCCGCCATGGCCCTCCAGCACGGCCTCCAGGGGACGGACATCACCGCCGCCGCCATCGTAGCGGACAACCTGCTCATGGCCCTCTATTTCTTCGCCCTTGTGGCGTTTGCGGGGATGCGTTTTTTCCGCAGCCGCTTCCCCCACCCCCACATCCAGGCGGTGGAGCAGGGCGCAGCCGGACGGGATGCCCGGACCCAGGCCGCAGCCTTCTGGAGGCGGAAAGATATCTCTCTCAAGGATATCGCCTTTAACATTGCCTATGCCGTGGTGGTGGTCCTGCTCTCCAATGTCATTGCGGGGATTTTCAGCCCCCTGGCCCTGGAGGGAATGGCGGGGAATTTCCAGGAGGCGGCTGTTGATTTTGTGGGCAAGTTCTTCGGCAGTCAGTATGTGTGGATCACCACCATCTCCGTCGCTGCGGCCACGCTGCTGGATAAGCAGGCGGAACGAATGCACGGTTCCCAGGAGATTGGGACCTATTTGATCTACCTGTTCCTGTTCGTCATCGGCGTGCCTGCGAATATTTACACCGTCCTCACCAAATCCCCCCTGCTGCTGGCGCTGGCCTTTATCATGGTGGCTGTGAATATGGTCTTTTGTTTCGGCGCGGCCAAGCTCCTGCGCTTTGACCTGGAGGACGCGATCATCGCCTCCAACGCCAACATCGGCGGACCCACCACTGCCGCCGGTATGGCGATAGCCCAAGGCTGGACAAAGCTGGCGGGCCCCGCTATGCTGGTGGGCGTGCTGGGGTATGTCATCGGCAATTATGCCGGGACCATGGTGGGCATCCTGCTGGGGGCGTAAGGGACGCCAATTGTACAAAAAAGGATACTATGTTTGAAAAAAGACAGCTCTTGCCGGCGTGGGAAAATCATTGTATGATGTTCCCACCAAAGGAAAGGAGCTGTTTTTTTATGCATTTTACAGGAACCATCTGGCGTCCGCCCTACGAGGCGGAATCGCTGCTGCTGGAGGTCACAGCCGGGTGTACCCATCACAAGTGCAAATTCTGTACCCTGTACCACGACCTGCCCTTCCGGTTCCGCCTGTCGCCCCTGCGGGACATTGAGGCGGACCTGCAGGAAGCGCAGCTGTACGCGGCGGACCCCATCGCCAAGCTCTCCGCGCGGCTCCAGGGACTGCCGGAGCCGGACAGCGTAAAGCGGGTCTTCCTGGTGGGAGCGAATCCCTTTGTGCTGCATTTCCGACGTCTGAAGGAGATTGCGGAGCTAATCCGCCGCTATCTGCCCGCCTGCGAAAGCATCGGGTGCTTTGCGCGGGTGACAGACGTGGGGCTGAAGACGGACGGGGAGCTGTCGGAACTGCGGGAACTGGGCTTTGACGGCCTGTCCATCGGTGTGGAGAGCGGCAGCGACGCCGCGCTGGCGTTCATGAACAAGGGCTATCTGAGCGGAGAGATCATCCGGCAGACGGCCCGGTTGGACAGGGCGGGCATCGCCTACTGCTTTATGTACCTGGCCGGACTGGCGGGCGCGGGGCGGTGCAGGGAGGCCGCGTTGGAGAGCGCGGCGGTTTTCAACCGGACCCATCCCCGGCTGATCGGCTCCTCTATGCTCACCGTCTACCCGGAATCGGAGCTGTTCCAGGAAATCCAGGCCGGAAACTGGCGGGAGGCCGGCGAGCTGGAGAAGCTGGAGGAGGTGCAGACCCTCATTGAGCATCTGGAAATCCCGGTGCAGTTTGCCACCCTGGGGGCGTCCAACGCGGTGCTGGTCCAGGGGCTTCTGCCTGGAGACCGGGAAAAGCTGGCGGCGCGGCTGGAAAAAGAGCGCAGCCCCGAACACGAGGCTGCACTGGAACAGTACCGAAAAAATCTAAAGCATCTTTAAGCGTCTCCGTAGAGGAATTCATTTCGCCAATACTGCTGCAAATACACGAATTCCATGTATTTCTCCGCCCGTTCTGGCGGGACGGACTCTGTGAGGACACCGTCCACCACATAGCGGCCTTTGATGCTGACGACCGGGAAAATATCCATCATCTCGTCCATCGCCTGGGTAAAGGCAGACCCCTTCCAGCCCAGCTGGCGGAACAGCACGTTCATCAGATAGCAGGGCGATATACTGGGCCCCTCCCCCGTCATGTCGTGGCCGATGATCTCCTTTGCCGCATTGTTGGCCCAGATGAGGTAGCGGGTGCTGTAGTGGGTGAAAAACCCCTCTTCCGTGCTCAGGTCCAGGTTCACGCCCATCTCCTCATAGAAGCTCTTGTTATCCCCCATCCAGGGCAGATGATCCCCGAAGGTCAGCACCACCACCGGTTTTTCATCATCCCGCAGGCGGTCCAGCAGCTTGGCCAGCTCCTCGTCCGTCTTCCAGATCACATCCAGATAGTTGGTGATGGCCTTCCGGCACTCCAGACTGTAGTCGCCTTCCAGCAGCTCTTCCACCCCCATATCCCAGGTGGCGTAGGGGCCGTGGCTCTGGACGTTGACGGAAAAGGAGAAATACGGCGCGCCCCGGTTCTTCTGGAAGTCGTTGTAAATCTCCGGCAGAAGATAGGCGTCCTCCGGATAGACGGCGTCCGTCATCGTCTCAAAGTCGCCCTCCATAAACCGGTATCGCTCCAGTCCCATATAGCTGTTGATATGGGTCCGGTTGTAGAACCACTGGTGATAGGGGTGGCTGCCCTCCGCCGTATAGCCCTGGCTGCGCAGGTACCAGGCGTAGGAATTGACATTGCGGCGGAAATTGTGGAGGCGGTAGTTTCCCGTCAGAACGCACCGTTCCGTGTCAATGGTGCCGCCGGCAAAGATGTTTGTCACCAGCTCGCCGGTGTAGCTCTCCGCCTCCATCTGGTGATACAGCTCGTAGCCGCTGGTATCCAGACCCTCAATGCCGTATTTGGAGAAATCGGCGTAGGCTTCCCGCATGATGGCAATGACGCTGATTTTTTGGTCCTCCGGGATGTCCTCGTCCGCATACGCGCTGAGCAGAGCCACTGCCGCTGCCTTGCTGTAGCCTGGGGGCGGCATCTCCACAAAGTCCCGGACGCTGTACACAAAGGGGTAGAAAAAGCCGTGGCCGATGTAGTTCTCCGTGTCGCTCCACCGCTCCAGGTGTTCAAAGTTTTCCACCGCGTCATAGCGGTCCACATCGTTGTAATACGGCCACAGCCAGACGCACAGCAGGACCACCGCCGCCAGCGGGACCAGCCGCTGCTTCCACCGCAGGCGGCCTCTGGCGAGAAGAGCCAGCAGCAGCGTCCCGCCCAGCAGGCAGGCGGCGATGACCTCCATGCGCGTGTTGACAAACAGCTCGTAGTGGCCGTCCGCCATGGCCCCCGCCTCCCGGAGATTGAACAGGTCCTCAAACAAAAGGGGGTCGTCCCGGAATTCGATCTTGAAAAAATTCCCCAAGCTCAGTCCGAAAGCGGCCAGCCCGCCCAGGAAAAAGCCCGCCCACGCACGTCCGAAAATCGTATAGGCCGCCAGGACCAGAACCACAACCGGGGCCACATTTAACACCGTGGTGTCCCAAGTCTCCAGGTAGCCGTAAAAGACCTCCACCGGGAAGGTCCCGATGGCCAGGATCAGTACCAGCATCCCCAGGCCGGCCCCGCCGCCCAGCAGCAGAACCGCCCTCCAGGTATAGTAAATCAGCTTTTTCCATACCGGCCAGGAGGCATCCGTCTCCTTCCGCAGCAGGAAAATCTTATCCAAAAAACGACGCAATTGGTCAGCCCCTTCCTCTTCTGTCCGACAGGTTTATGCGTATAGACCATTATATGCGTTTTTTCGGAATATGGCAAGTAAAATCGACTAGAATTTCTTTACATTCTTTTTATGGCCGGATGAAGCCTGGCATCCTGGGGGGAACAACGCACAGCGGACCGCCCGTACGCCGCGGCCAGAAACACCATCATCAGTACCCATGTGACCGGCTCCGTAACGCAGGTGCCCAGAAATCCCAGCTGCGGGATCAGCAGCCACGCGGACAGAATCTTCATAGCCAGCTCAATGTAGCTGGAGATCACCGGTGCGGTTTTCCGTCCCATGGCCTGCATGGACGTGCGCAGGCAGAGCAGTACCGCCAGGGCGGGGAAGAAGGAGAGATGGAGCCGCAGGCTGAGAACCGCATTCCCGATAATCTCCCCGTCAGAGCTGCCTGTGGTGAACCGCACCAAGGCCCCGCCTAAGAGCCACGCGGCACAGCAGGCAAACACGCCCCACAGCAGCTCCAGTCCGATCACCTTCCGGATGGCGGACCGAATCCGGTCCATCTTTTTTGCGCCCCAGTTCTGCCCCACGAAGGTGGAGTTTGCGGTGGCGATGGTACCCAGGGGCTGCATCATAATGCTGATAATGCGGCGGGAGGCGGTGTAGGCGGTGATATAGGACTCGCCCAGCAGATTGTTTGCCCGCTGGAAGATGGTCGAACCCAGGTCCACCACGCAGAGCATCAGCGCCATAGCGAAGCCGGTGGAGAGCAGGTCGGGCAGCAGGGGACGCATCTGCGGGAAGTCCTCCCGCCGGGGGAGGATGTCCCGGTAGTTGCGGAGAAGGTAGAGGCCGCAGAGGAGGGCGGAGACGCTCTGGGCAATGACAGTCGCCACGGCGGCGCCCCCGACGCCCAGGCGGAACACAGGGACAAAGAGCAGGTCCAGCACGATATTGAGCAGGCTGGAAATAATCAGGAAGCAGAGGGGGGAGCGGCTGTTCCCCAACGCCTGAAGAATAGCGGAAAACATATTGTAGCAGACGGTGGACAGCAGTCCGCCGCACAGAATGGCAATATAGGTGTAGGCCAGGGGGAAGATGGACTCCGGCGTGTTCATGTACCCCAGCAGCGGGCGGAGGAACAGCAGGGAGAAGACGGACAGCAGGGAGGCCGCCGCCATATTCAACGCCAGCATCCCCGCGATGGACCGCCGGACGCCCTCCGGGTCATGCGCGCCGAAGTGTCTTGTCACAACAATGCCATAGCCGCTGTTCATTCCATTGGCGAAACTCAGCAGCAGGAAATACAGGGAGGACGTTGCGCCGATGGCGGCAATGGCGGAATCCCCCAGGCTGTGGCCCACCACCATGGTGTCCACCATGGTATAAATCTGCTGAAAAATATTTCCAATAAACAGCGGGACCGCAAAGGCCAGAATCAGCCGGACAGGATTCCCCTCGGTCATGTCCTGCACCCGCGGGACGGGCTTTGCAGATGTTTTCATGTTGTCATACCTCCATCTGTCTGCAGGGGACGCGGTTAAGAGCGGGCCCGGTTCTGACGCTGGACCGCAAAAATATTCTGTGTGATTTTCTCCTGATCCTCCTCGGTCAGCTCCAAAAAGGAGCAGCCGTATTCAAAACTGCCGTCGTCCTTCTCAATGACCCGCATGACCTGGCTGAACATAGCCGACTCCGGTCTGTCCGCCAGCAGCTTGACCTTCAGCAAAAACTTGTCGCCCTCGTGGTATTTCCGCTCCGAAGTGATCCGCGCGCCGCCAATGCTGATGTTCAGCAGTTTGCATGGTCTCTCCCCCAGCTCCAGGCCGCTGAACATGGTGGCAGTGGCGTCCAGGTTTGTTTCCAGGCGGAAAAAGGCGCGGTCATTTCCGATTTTGCAGACCTTCAACTCGGTGACGGACCAGATATTCTGGGGCATGGACGTGATCACGCCCTCCATGCAGACGGCTTTTCGTTCCCGGTCATTGTATCCGCGGATTTTAACAAAGATGGGCTTTTCGCTGGGAGAAATGGCTGCCTCTGAATACGGATGCAGCTCCGCCTGCTTCCCATGCAGGTGCAGGAGCTTGGCTACAAACAGCACCCGGCCATCGCAGCCCGCCACCTCCACCCGCATACCGGAATAGAGCTCCGGGTCTTCCTCGTTCTCCCTGCTCTCCTGGAGCGGAGCCGTCTTCTTTCCAAACAAATCAAACAATTTCATATCGTGTCTCCTGATGTTTCCTGTGATTTTTCCCACAGCTGCCGCAGCTGTTCGTCCGCCCAGACAACCCTGTTCCGGCCATGCTTTTTGGCGTCGTAGAGCATGGTGTCCGCGATTTGTAAGTAAAATCCGTAGCTGCTCCCCGCAGGGGGGACGACCGTGACGCCGCCTGCGCTGATCGTCACCCACTCCGTCACAGACGGCGCGTGGGGAATATGGAGCTCCTCCACGGCCTGCCGGATTTGCTGCAGATGCCCGAATATTTTTGCAGAGGGCTCTCCCATGAAAAGGGCCACGAACTCCTCGCCTCCGTAGCGGGCCAGAAAGTCCGTACTCCGCTGCAGATGGGAGGACACCGTCTTTGCGACGGCGGCAATGACCTTGTCGCCGGCAGGGTGGCCGAAGGTGTCGTTGTAGGCTTTGAACCGGTCGATATCGAAGATGCAGATGGAAAAGGGGACCTGCATCCGGGACGCCTCGTGCCATTTCACCACGCTGTAGCGGTCGTATCTGCGCCGGTTGGCAATTCCGGTCAGCTGGTCGGTCATGGACTGCAGCTCCGCCTGGCGGCGGTAATGGTACAGCTTGATGTGGGTGTTTACCCGCGCCTTTACAATCAAGGCGTTAAAGGGCTTTGTGATATAGTCCACCGCCCCCAGGACCAGGCCATGCTGTTCGTTTTCGACGTCGGACAGGCTGGTAATCAAAATCACCGGGACGCTCTGGGTCAGGATTTCCTCCTGCAATTTCTTCAGCAGGGTAAAGCCGTCCATACCCGGCATCACGACATCCAGCAGGATCAGGGAATACTCCGCGCTGGCGGCCTGCCGCAGCCCGTCCTCCGCCGTCTGGACAACGGAGATATCGTACTCGTCTTCCAGAATTGATTTTAATTGAGCCGCCTGCAAAGGACTGTCGTCAACAATCAGTATTTTTTCCATATCTGCACTCCTTCTCGTGTTTCCTTAAACTGCCGCTCAACAGCTTCGTCAAGTTATTCAAGAGATGAAAAATTCCTTTTTGGTGTCTGCCTTTGGAAAGGCGCAGAAAGACAGACGGGATAACGGAGTACCCCGCCGGTATCTGTGCGCCGCACATAAGTAAACGTTTATTTACTAACAGAAAACGTCCCGCCTCTGCGCTACGTTTTCTATTTTCTGCCGCCGCGTTTAGGCCGTTCCGGCTTCAGATAGCCGCTCAGTCCGGTGGTCAGCAGCTGAAATACCGTGTCTTCTGTCTCCCGGTTGTTGGGAAGGGTCCCCTCCACCACATATTTAGCGTACATGACAGTCGAAGTAAGGACGTGGAGCCATAACAGGTCCTGATTGATGCGGTCCAGACGGGGAAACACCATTTTGAACGCGCGTACCATGCCGATAAACTTGTTAAAATACGTCACATCCCTGGTTCTGTTGTATTTGGGGAAAAAGACGCTGTCCCGGAAACGGTGGTAGAAGATCGTTTCATCCGGATGGGCCACCCAGAAGCGGAAATACGGCTGCCACAGTTCTTTCACCGCGCCCATAGGGTCGGTGAGCATCGCCAGGGGGTTAAATTGCAAATGCTCAAAAATCTCCGCCGCCTGCTTATCCACATAGGTAAAGCATTCAATCAGCAGCTGCTCCTTGCTGGCAAAGTGGCGGTAAATTGCGCCTGGGGTGATTCCCGCAAACTCGCTGACCTGCTGGATGCGCACGCCCTCCAGGCCGTACTGCCGCACAGCCGCCATGGCTGCATAGATGATGCGGGTCCTGGTGTTATCCAACTGCAGCCCCTTCTTTCAAAAACGAAATCATTGCGTTTTCGTACCGGTTTTGGATTATACACCACGTTCCACTCCTTTGCAAGACCCTTTTTACAAAATCCGGAGGCTTTCTTCGCGCTGGAAAGCCCCCCGCCAGCCTGACGGCTGACTGGGGGGCCAGACAACGGAAAAGGGGGACGCTTACCAGATCGTCACACGGTTTTCGGCGGGCAGCCACATACCGTCTCCGTCCTGGATATCGAACGCCTCATAGAACTCATCCCGGCTCTGGAGCACGCGGTTTCCCCGCAGCTTGCCGGGGGCGTGGACATCGGTCTGGGCCAGATAGATTTGCATTTCGCGGGTGCCGGTAAAGGCCCAGGTGCGGGACGCGCTCTCATAGAGCGTCTTGTAATCCGGCTCCTTCTCCTGGCTCTCCGCCTGGGTGATGCAGGCGATGGCGCCCAGGTCGGCAATATTCTCCGAGAGGGTCAGGGTACCGTTGCAGGTCACGCCGGGGATGGCCTCAATGCCGTCGTAGAACGCCACGGCCTGCTCGCACAGCTTCTCAAAGGCGGCATAGTCCTCCTTGGTCCACCAGTCGGCGGCATTGCCCTTGCTGTCGTACTTCGCGCCGTTGTTGTCAAAGGCGTGGGTGATCTCGTGGGCAATGACGTAGCCGATGCCGCCCAGATTCTCCGTGGCGTCAGCCTCCACGTCGTACAGGGGGGCCTGGAGGATACCGGCGGGGAAGTTGATGCTGTTGGCGGTGGGGCTGTAGTAGGCGTTCACCGTATAGGTGGGCATGAGCCACGCGGTCTTGTCCACCGGCTTCTTGAATTCAGCAACAGCGTTTTTCTTCGCAGCGGTGAGGATGGACAGGACGTTGCTGAAATAAGTGCCGCCCTCCTTCACGCCCTTGATCTCGGCCTGATCCAGATAGGTGTCCCAGGTGTCGGGATAGCCCACGTTGACCGCCATGCTGTCCAGCTTCGCCAGGGCTTTTTTCTTGGTGGCCGCGCTCATCCAGTCCAGATTCTGAATCCGCTCCTTATAGATATCCAAAAACTCGTCGATCATCTCCTCCACGTTGGCCTTGGCCCCGGCGGAGAAATACTGCTCCACATAGGCCCGGCTGAGGTAGTCGGCCAGCACGGACTGCACCTGCAGGGCGGCAACGTCCTCGTCGGGGAGGCTCATATCCGTACCGTAGCGGGCGGACTGGAATGCCTTGGAGGCGTCGGTAAACTCCCGGCTGAGCAGGTCGCCCATCACGCTGAGCAGGACGATTTTCATGGATGCTTTCAGCAGGTCCAGATGGTCCTCCGTCAGATAAGCGGCGGCGGCTTTCATCAGCCCCTCGTCCGTGACCACGAATTCTTTTCCTGCCGGGAAGCCGGAGTTTTTCAGCACAGCGTCCAGCTCCATCTCAGGCATCAGCTTTTTCAGCTGCTCCATGGTATAATAATTGCTGGTCTTGGACACGTCGCCGTATTCCTGCATATCCAGCATAGCGGCGGAGATATCCTGCTCAAAGGCAAAGAACGCCTCAGCATCGGCAGCAGCCTGCTTCTCGCTCTCGCCGCCCAGGGTGTACAGCGTGGTCAGATACTCCTTGTACGCCTTGGCGGCGACGCTGTCCTCGTCTGCATAGTCCTCTTTGCTGAGGGAGGGGGAGGGATAGGCAAAGGCGAGAATATAGCGGTTGCTGTCCCGGACGTCCACCGTGGTACCGAAGCCCACCAGAGTGGATGTATTCAGCTCCTTGGCCAGGCGGTGGTGGACCTGCATCAGCTCCGGCAGGGTCTTGGCCCCGTCGATGGCGTCGAGATAGGGTTTGATGGGGTCGATTCCGGCGGCGTTCCGGGAATCCCAGTCGAGAACGGTCTCATAGAGATTCTTGATTTTCGCCTGGGGCGTCCCGGCCTTGGGATTCCCGGCGGCAATCTCACGGATAAGGCCGGAGACCTGCTCCGTGACCTCATAGTTCAGCTCATAGAGGGCGCCGGTGTAGGGGTATCCCGGAGGGAATTCGGTGGTATCCAGCCACTCTTTATTGACGGCGGCATAAAAGTCATCCTTGAGATTGGTCCCCTCCAGGGCGTAGACCCGGCGGATGAGCAGGTCCAGCTCCTCCTCTGTCACGGTATCCTTGGGGGAGAAGGCGGTGTCGCTGGTACCGGACACAATCCCGGCCTGGAGCACATTTTCCAGCGTCTTTTTTGACCAATTGGGCATGTCGGTGAACTGACCGGGCAGGGCAATGCGCTCGCTGTCGCCCACCGGCTCAGGCAGCTCGCCAAAGGCGTTGGAGAGCATGACCAGCAGCTCAACACGGGTGACGGGCCGGTCCAGGTAGAGGTTGCCGTCCTTGTCGCCCTGGAGTATGTCCTCTGCTGTGACGCCGGGGTTATAGTCGTCCGCAGCGGCCAGGAGAAGGTCGCGGGCTTCGCCGCGGGTGAGGGGGGCGTCCTCCGCCGCAAAGGCGGTGGGCAGCAGCGCCAGGAGCATGACGGCGGTGAGCAGTCCTGCCAGCAGGCGTTTTGCTTTTTTCATAGTAGTTTCTTCCTTTCTTGATAGTTGGATTTCCATTTTACGGTATCCCGTGTGATTCAATATATCGCCGATGGATGGAGTTGTCAAGTCTTTTCTTCTGCTCTTTCTGCCGCCCCATGCCCCTGAGAGTAATCCGGACGAATATCTCAATCACGCGCTGAAACTCTCGGCCCATTCTGGCGGCTTACCTCTTTTTCGACACCTGTACCCCATATCGCTATCCTTAGAAAAACGCTTCTCGAATACAGCATCAGGAATTTTCCTTGCTGATCGGCTGTCTCACCAGCAGCCGTCCCATCGCCTTGCCGTCGAAGGGGATCAACGGATAGAGGTACCCTTTCCCCAAAAGCGGCTTCGTGGTAGCCAGCATCACAAACAGCCCCAAGATTCCCAGAATCAGCCCCCAAAGGTCCAATACCGCCACCAAAATCAAAAACACCATTCGCGTCAGCTTCAGCGCGTACCCCAGTTCAAAGCTGGGCTGGGCAAAATTTGCAATTGCAACAAAGGCCATATACACCAGCACTTCCGGCACCATCCACCGGGCCTGAACGGCGAAATCGCCTAAGATCAACGCCCCCAACATGCTGAACGAATTGCTCAGCGACTCCGGCGTATTCAAACTGGCCAGCTTCAGCAGGTCCACCACAAAATCCAGCAGCAGCAGCTGTACCAGCAGCGGCACGCTGCCAGGTTCCTCCGGCACAATGAACTGCAAAGCATCCGGAACACGTCCGGCGTCCTTCACCAGCAGGTACCACACCGGCGTGATAAACAACGCCAGCAGCAGCACGATCATCCGCAGATACCGCAGGTAGGTCCCCACCAGCGGCGGGAAATAGTAGTCGTTGGCCTCCTCCATGAAGTCAAAAAGGCTGGTGGGCAGAAGCATTACGGAGGGGGAGTTATCCACCAGCAGCACAATGCTCCCTTCCATGATACAGGCTGTAGCCGTGTCGGGCCGTTCCGTGTACCGCACCTTGGGAAAGGGATTGTACCACTGCGGCTTGACAATCGACTCCGCTACGCTCTCCTGGCTCATGGCAATGGACCCGGCATTGATCTTTCCCAGCTTCTGCCGCAGCTCCTCCAGCATCTTCTGGTCCACCTGGTTCTCCATATAGGCCAGCACCACGTCCGTCCGGCTCCGTCCCCCGACCTGATGGCTTTCCAGAGTAAAATAAGGGTCGCGGATGCGGCGGCGCAGCAGGGCCGTGTTCTGCACCAGCGTCTCCGTAAATCCATCGTGGCTGCCCCGCAGCACCTTGCCGTCCGACGGCTCCTCCACGCCACGGCCTGGGAACTGCTTGGCGTCCATCATGGCGCAGTAGTCAAACCCCTCCAGCAGCAGGATGGTCTTGCCGATAAATGCGCCTTTCATGATTTTGTCCAGGTCATTTTCGCAGTCCACCTCGCAGAAGGTGACGCAGCGGTTGATAAAATCCTGCATATCCGCCGCATCCGCCGCCAGTTCCCCGCCGTGTCCCAGCAGGAAGGATGTGATGCGTTCAATCACGCCGTCGTCGCCATAGCCGTCGATGACATACAGCCGCCCCTTCCTGCTGCCCACGTAGAGATCACGGTTGATGACGTCGTAGTTGCGGCCTACCCCCAGCAGCTTGTCCAGCTCCCGCTGGTTTTCGCTGAGCTTGTCTGTCAGTGTATCCATCTCTCTGCCTCCCGATTGTTCCGTTTGAGGCATAGTATGGTCCAAAACGGCAGGTTCTATGCCGCGCCGCTGCCATCTGTGGCGGGCCGTCTGATTTTCCCATAATTTTGTAACCAAAATGTCATAGATTCCCTCTTGCTTTTCTGGGAATTTAGAGGGATAATGAGATATGCTAAAATTTGTCGAAGGAAGTCATTTTGCTATGTACCGTATGATTAGTTTCCTCCTCTCCGCAGCCGTCATGTTCTCCTCAACCGGTTGTGTCGGCCATGCCGCCGCGCTCCCGGAACCCCAGCTCAAGGCCCCGGCCGCCACGGTCCCGCTCCAGGAGAACCCGGCGGAGAGTTCCGCGCCTGACAGCGCGCCGGAGGCTGAGGAACCGGAGGAGCCGTACGTCCGCGTGATAGACCCTGCAAAACCGATGCTGGCCCTCACATTTGACGACGGGCCTCACGAAACCTACACCGGCCAGATTCTGGACATCCTGGAGGCAAACCACGCTGTGGCTACCTTCTTTGAAATCGGATGTAATGTAGCCAAGTACCCCGCCGCCGTCGTTCGGGAGGCGGAGCTGGGCTGTGAGATTGGCAGTCACTCCAACGTCCATAAAAACCTCAGCAAGCTGAAAGCGAATGCGCTGCTGGAGGACCTGGCGGCGGCAGACGCGGCGTTTACCGCCGCAGGCGTACCCGCTCCCAATCTGGTCCGCCCTCCCTACGGCGAGGTGAATAAAACCGTGCGCACCACTACGGGCCGCAGTCTCATCACCTGGAACATCGACACAGGGGACTGGCGCACAAAGGACGCGCAGAAGATCATCAGCTATGTGCAGGGCCTGGAGAACCTGAACGGCGCAGTGGTGCTGATGCACAGTATTTATGAGAGCTCGGTGCAGGCGGCGGCAGCGCTGGTCCCGTGGCTTCAGGAACAGGGCTACCAGCTGGTGACGGTTACGGAACTGATGGCCTATTATCACGGCGAGCTGCCCCAGCCCAACACATTATATGGCTATACATATTTCTGCAAGAGCCGGACGGACACGCCCCTGACCCTGCCCGTATCCCCAGCGGAGGAAGAGGCGGTTCCAGAGGCGTAAGCGCAAGAAAAGAGAGACTGCGGTGCAATCGCCGCAGCCTCTTTTTCTGTTTCCGTCTTACAGCGTCTTCAGCAGGCCGGTGGCCTCGTTGAACGCATTGATCAGCTCATCCAGCTCTCCGCACTGCGCATGGACCGCGTCCCAGGTCCCCTTGGTGTCGTACCACAGGTCGTTCAGGTCCTGGACATCCCTGGCCTGCTGCTCCACCCAGGTGTAATACTTCAGGTTGTGTACCCGCTTGCGCTCCACATAGGTCATCTCCAGCAGATTGTCCGTCTTCAGACCCAGCATATGGAGGTTGTGGTCAATCGCCGCCTCGTGGACGCTGTATGCGCCATGGAGCTCATTCAGCTCTGCCACACGGCTGCGGTACATGTCCGCGCTGTCGGTCAGAACCGTCACCACCACGTCGCTCTCCGTCAGCTCGTAGTATTTTGCCATCTTGATGCAGCAGAGCACATTGGCAATGCCGCTGATGCCCAGCCACGGCAGAATCTCCACCAGCTCGTCCGCCAGACCCAGCTCCTCTTTCAGATACTTCTGTCCCTCAGGGGTATTGAACAGGCGCAGCAGCCGCTGGCTGTCCTCGTCGTCAATGGCAATGGCCATGTCGGTATTTTTTACGTTGTGAATCCAGGGGATGTGTTTGTCTCCGATGCCCTCGATCCGGTGGCCGCCGAAGCCGTTGTTGACGATGGTGGGACACTGCAGGGCCTCGCCCACCGCCAGCTTCATCCGGGGATACCGCTCCTTGAGCAGATCGCCTGCGCTCATGGTGCCTGCGGAGCCGCTGGTGAAGCACGCGCCCGCCAGCGTGTCGCCGGGACGCTTCACCGCTTCGAACAGGTCCGCCAGGGCGTAGCCGGTGATGTTATAGTGCCAGAGGGGATTGCCCATCTCCTCAAACTGGTTGAAAATCATCATGGAGGGGTCTTGCTTCAGCTCCCAGGTCTTGTCAAAAATCTCCTTCACGTTGGACTCGCAGCCCGGCGTGGCAATGACCTGACCGGCAATCTGGCTCAGCCACTCAAAACGCTCTTTGCTCATCTCCGCCGGGAGAATCGCCACGCTGTCGCAGGCCAGCAGTTTGGAGTTGAACGCGCCGCCCCGGCAGTAGTTGCCCGTGGAGGGCCACACCGCATGGTGGTAAGTAGCGTCAAACTGGCCCGTCACCAGCCGGGGCGCCAGACACCCGAAGCTGGCTCCCACCTTGTGGCATCCGGTGGGGAACCACTTGCCCGCCATGGCGATGATGCGGCAGGGGACGCCGGACAGCTTGCTGGGAATTTCCACGTAGTTGGGAACCTTCTGGTACAGGCCGCCGCTCTCCTTGGGCTCGTTCTTCCAGGTGATGCGGAACAGGTTCAGAGGGTTCACGTCCCACAGGCCCACGCCCTTCAGCTTCTCCTGGATCTTCTCCGGAATCGTCTCCGGGTTCTGCATCTGGGCAAAGGTGGGGATGATGATGTTGTTCTCACGGGCCTTGTCAATATTGTGCTGGAGGCCCTCTTTATGGATGGTGAGATCGATCTTGCTCATGGCGTTTTTCCTCCTGTTGTTTGATATCAATGTAGGAATACAGCGTATATTTAGAGATGCCGAAATATTTGGCAACCTTGTCCCCGGACTTGGTAATCAGGAACGCTCCGTGCCGGCTTAAAAACTGGATGGCGCGGACCTTGTCGTCCTTGGTCATCAGCGCAACCGGCTTGCCCGCCAGGGCGACGCTCTGTTCAATCAGGTCCTCCAGCAGGTCGTTGACGTTGAGCACCGAGATCCGCTCTGCCGGTGCGGCGGGGTCCCGGTCCGCGGTGCGGACCAGACCGCCCAGGGCGTTTTCAATCATCAGCAGGGCGGAGATATCGTAGTTGATGGAGAGAATGGCGTCCACCTTTCCGGCGTTGTCCCGGATATAGATGGTGGAGGATTTGAGGATTTTGCCGTCCGGCGTGCGGGTGAGGTAGGACAGCTGGTCCTGGGGGGACTCCTCGCTGTGGAGCAGCTGCTCCACCACCACTTTCGACGGGCCGTCCCCCACTCTGCGCCCGGTCACATGCCCGTTTTCAATGTGGGCGATGGCGCACTCGCCGTCCGGCCCGGCCAAGTCGTGGATGACCACCTCGCAATTAGGGCCAAAATGGGCCGCGATACCCCTGGCAATCTGTTTGAGCATTTCCATCCGGTGATAATCCATCCAGCGCCATCCCCTCCCCTGTCTGTTTTCCTTATCATAACAGCATCCCCAGCGGATTGCAAGGGGTTTTCAAAAAAATTTTTAGTTTTTCAAAAATTTTGTTTGACATCTGCATTTTCTATGATATGATAGGGATAAGACGGAACACGTCCACTGCGTTCATACAGGAATACATATATATTTATGATGGAGGGATGCACCATGGATTTTGAGGCTATCAAGAGAGCGGCCCAGGGCTACGAGGCGGACATGAGCCGCTTCCTGCGGGACCTGATCGCCATCCCCAGCGAGAGCTGCGAGGAGGAGGGCGTCATCAAGCGCACCATCGCAGAGATGGAGAAGCTGGGTTTTGACAAGGCGGAGATCGACCCGGAGGGCAACGCCTTGGGCTGGATGGGGACCGGTGAAAAAATCATTGCTTTCGACGGACACATTGACACCGTGGGCATTGGCAACATCAGCAACTGGACCGAGGACCCCTACAAGGGATACGAGACAGAGGATGTCATCTATGGCCGGGGCGGCTCCGACCAGGAGGGCGGCGTGGTGTCCGCTGTGTACGGCGCAAAGATTATGAAGGACCTGGGCCTGATCCCCGCGGGATACCGGATTCTCGTGGCCGCCACCGTACAGGAGGAGGACTGCGACGGCCTGTGCTGGCAGTACATCCACAACGAGGACGGCATCACGCCGGAGTTTGTGGTCTCCACCGAGCCTACAGACGGCGGTATCTACCGGGGCCACCGGGGCCGTATGGAGATCCGCGTGGACGTGAAGGGCGTCAGCTGCCACGGCTCCGCGCCAGAGCGGGGGGACAACGCCATCTATAAAATGGCGGACATCGTTCAGCAGGTCCGCGCCCTGAACGAGAACGGCGACGAAGACAGTACCGAAATCAAGGGCCTGGTAAAGATGCTCAATCCCAAGTACAACCCCGAACACTACGAGGACGCCCGCTTCCTGGGCCGGGGCACCTGCACCGTCTCCCAGATTTTCTACACCTCCCCCAGCCGCTGCGCCGTGGCGGACAGCTGCGCGGTGTCCATCGACCGCCGCATGACCGCCGGCGAGACCTGGGACAGCTGTCTGGAAGAAATCCGCGCCCTGCCTGCCGTGCAGAAGTACGGCGAGGACGTGAAGGTCAGCATGTACATGTACGACCGTCCGGCCTGGACGGGGCTGAAGTATGAGACAGAGTGCTATTTCCCCACCTGGATCAACAAGGAGTCCGCCCCCCATGTGCAGGCTCTGGCCGACGCACACAAGGCCCTCTTCGGCCCGGAGCGCATCGGCCACCCCGGCGCCATGCACCTGCGCAAGCGTCCGCTGATCGACAAGTGGACCTTCTCCACCAACGGCGTATCGATTCAGGGCCGGTACGGCATCCCCTGCGTGGGCTTCGGCCCCGGCGCAGAAAGTCAGGCCCACGCCCCCAATGAGATTACATGGAAACAAGACCTTGTGACCTGCGCCGCCGTGTACGCCGCCTGCGTCAGGCTGTACAAGGGCCGGGGCGACGAGGATGTGTGCGAATACAGAGGCGGCAAAACGGATAACAATATCAAGTAATCAAGCCCCCATCAATCATATTTTAAGGAGAACACACATGAGCAAGACAGAAAAACTGGCCCAGCGCCTGGAGAAACTGAAGATCAACGGCATGTACAAGAACGACTTCTACTGGACCTGGGACAAGACGGAGGACGAGCTGGACGCCATCTTCACCGTGGCCGACGCCCTGCGGGACCTGCGGGAGCGCAATATCTCCACCAAGGTCTTTGACTCCGGCCTGGGCATCTCGATCTTCCGGGACAACTCCACCCGCACCCGCTTCTCCTTTGCCTCCGCCTGCAACCTGCTGGGCCTGGAGGTCAGCGACCTGGACGAGAAAAAGAGCCAGATCGCCCACGGCGAGACGGTCCGGGAGACGGCCAACATGGTCTCCTTTATGGCCGACGTCATCGGCATCCGGGACGACATGTTCATTGAGGAGGGCCACAAATATCAGAAGACTTTCATGGACGCCTTGGACGAGGGCTATGAGAAGGGTATCCTGGAGCAGCGTCCCACCCTGGTCAACCTCCAGTGCGATGTGGACCACCCCACCCAGACCATGGCCGACCTGCTCCACGTCATCCACGAGATGGGCGGCGTGGAGAACCTGAAGGGCAAAAAGGTGGCGATGACCTGGGCCTACTCCCCCAGCTACGGCAAGCCTTTGAGCGTCCCCCAGGGCGTCATCGGCCTGTTTACCCGCTTTGGCATGGACGTGGTGCTGGCCCACCCGGAGGGCTATGAGGTTATGCCGGAGATCGAGGAGATCGCCAGGGCCAATGCGGAGAAGTCCGGCGGCTCCTTCCGGAAAACCGGCTCTATGGAGGACGCCTTCCAGGACGCGGACATTGTCTACCCCAAGAGCTGGGCTCCCTTCAAGGCCATGGAAAAGCGCACCCAGCTGTACCGGGAGGGCGATAAGGCCGGAATCGACCAGCTGGAGCAGGAGCTGCTGGCTCAGAACGCCGGACACAAGGACTGGACCTGCTCCGAGGATATGATGAAGCGGACCAAGGACGGCAAGGCGCTGTATCTGCACTGCCTGCCCGCCGACATCAGCGGCCTGAGCTGTGCGGAGGGCGAGGTGGACAACAGCGTGTTCGACCGGTATATTGAGCCGCTGTACAAGCAGGCGTCCTTCAAGCCCTATATCATCGCAGCCATGATCTTCCTCAGCAAAGTCAAAGACCCCGTTGCCGCCCTGCGCGAGATGGAGAAGCGCGGCGAGAAACGGAAAGATTTCTAAGACGCCCATAAAACCGAAAGGGAGCATCCCCGCGATGCTCCCTTTCTCCATAACGGACACAACGCTTGCGGAGAAAATGAGGAAAATGCTATGGAGAAGACGAGACGAATTGTAATCGCCCTGGGCGGCAACGCCCTGGGACACACGCTGCCGGAACAGGCGGCGGCGGTAAAAGTCACTGCCCGCGCGGTGGTAGACCTGATCGAAGACGGTCATCAGGTGGTGGTGGCCCACGGCAACGGCCCCCAGGTGGGGATTATCAACAACGCAATGGGCGCGCTCCAGAAGGAGGACCCCCACCAGGGCTTTACCCCCCTGTCGGTCTGCGGGGCCATGAGCCAGGCGTACATCGGCTACGATCTGCAGAACGCTTTCCGGGAGGAGCTGCTGGACCGCGGCATCTGCAACATCCCCGTCTGCACCATTGTCACCCAGGTGGAGGTGGATCCCGCCGATCCGGCCTTTGAAAATCCAGCCAAGCCCATTGGGAAGTTCATGACCGAGGAGGAGGCCCGGACTTACGCGGCGCAGACCGGCTATCCGGTCCGGGAGGACGCCGGACGGGGCTGGCGGCGGTATGTGGCCTCGCCAAAGCCCAAGCATATCATTGAGGCCGGCGCGGTCCGGCATCTGATGGAGGACGGACATCTGATTATCTGCTGCGGCGGAGGCGGAATCCCGGTCTACCGGACCGAAAAGAATCATCTGAAGGGCGCCGCGGCGGTGATTGACAAGGACTTTGCTTCAGAACTGCTGGCCGAGCAGCTGGAGGCGGATCTGCTGATTATCCTCACCGCTGTGGAGAAGGTGGCTGTCAACTTCCGGAAAGAAAACGAGCGGCAGCTCAGCAGCCTCACGCCGGCGGAGGCGCGGTCATACATTGCAGAGGGACAGTTCGCCCCCGGCTCCATGCTGCCGAAGGTGGAGGCGGCGGTGAAATTTGCTGAGTCCAAACCGGGCCGTCAGGCCCTGATTACCCTGCTGGAAAAGGCCAGGGACGGCATCGCAGGCAGGACCGGAACGGTTATTCATGCATAAATCACTGTGATGGGGCTATCTTTTCCAGAGAAAATGTGGTATACTGACAGGGAATTTATGACTGGAGGAGAAGCGCCGATGAAATGTCCTTACTGCGGCTACAAAGAAAGCAAAGTGGTGGACAGCCGTCCCGCTGTGGAAGGCAGCAGTATCCGCCGCCGCCGGGAATGCCTGGCTTGTGAGAAACGCTTTACAACGTACGAAACCATGGAATCACTGCCGATGGTGGTCATCAAAAAGGACGGCAGCCGTCAGAGCTTCGACCGGAACAAGGTCCTCAGCAGTATGCTGCGGGCCTGCGAGAAACGCTCCGTTCCCTTGGCCAAGCTGGAGGAGATGACCAGCGAAATCGAACAGAATCTGCAAAACCAGCTGGACCGGGAGATTCCTACCGAGCTGGTGGGCGAGCAGGTCATGGAAAAGCTCCGGGGGGCCGATGAGGTGGCTTATGTCCGCTTCGCCTCCGTTTACCGCCAGTTTAAGGATATCCAGACCTTTATGTCAGAACTGAAAAAGCTGTTGGAGGAAAAATAGTTGTGTGAACGTCTGAAATAAGACGAACCATTTGTCTCTCGAATAATGACACCCGAAAGGGCTGTAGCAATTCGTTGCTGCGGCCCTTTTTTGTACCCTTTTTCCACCCCGGCACCTCCCCGTTTTCCTCCCTTTCAGGGGGCTTTTCTACGCAGTAGGAATCGCAATCATCCCCCATCCATCTCCCCCAAAATTCTCCCCAGCGAGGCGGTTTTCTTCGCAAAAAGGACGATAAAATTCCATGATATTATCCCCAAAAGATTTCCCAACCTCCTCCCAAGCGCTGCTCCAAAGCAGCTAAAATTATTCACATAGAGCCGAAATTTCGAATTATATCCATGCTTTTATCCCTAAAATATCCCTTGCATAGCCTTTTCTCCCCCGGCATCCTCCCCGGCAACACCCCGATTTAGGCCCTTTCAGGGGCTTTCTACGCAAGAAAAGCATTGAAATTCCCTGCCATTCCCATAAATTCCACCTAAAAAGTTCCCTGGCGCGCTCCAGAAAATCTCCTCGAACCAGTCCCAGGCGTTTCCCCTAAATGTCTACAATTAGTTCAAGGATTGGCTGTATTCCAGAATTATTCCCATACTTTTTCTCCGAAATATCCCCGGAGCCATCCCCCTGGAAGGGGAGTTGGTGAGAGGAATGTGAGAGAAGATGTGCGGGAAGGTCGGCTGCGAAGAATCACCCCTGAAAGGGGGATCGCTGGGGGTTCGTGAGGGAGGATGAGTGAGTTTTCGCGGGTCGAAGTGACCCCCTGAAAGGGCGAAAAAGTTGGGGGTTCGAGAGGGAGAGCGTGAGGGGTGAAACGAGGAGAAAAGTTGCAAAAATCCAATTTTTTAGGTTTTGAAAAACTGCCATCTTTCGGCAGACAATGGACAAAAATCGTGGACAACGTGTTCATTATAAAAAAGACGTTCACAGAGTAATTGAGCTTAATTCTATATTTTCTCAATTTTTGATGCAAAATTTTGTATTCCTCTTAATTCTTGCTGGTCAGGAGGGTCAAAAATTGAGAGAAATTCCTTGGAGTTGCGAAAATTGAGAATAATTACATCACTGCCGTCAACTTAAGGCAAAACAGCTTTCTTGGCGATAGGGAATCTTTTAGACCGAGGCGGTTTATGAACAGGCGAACGGCCTGGCCGGATGGAGACAG
>JAAWQS010000156.1 GCA_022800665.1 Oscillospiraceae bacterium | reverse complement strand
TTTCAATGTAATAAATGCTGTCCAGCGGTACGGTTCGGCTGGTGCCAGCAGATTGAAGCGTGAGCGCATGGGAAAGCTGCGGCTGAACACGGCCCGCCTTGATCTGTTCCACAGCGCGGGCAAAGACCTGGGCAAACTTTTCCTCGTCCACTGGCTTCAGCAGATATTGGAACGCGCCCACGTCAAAGGCGTCAAACACATACCGCTCATGGCCGGTCACAAAGATAATGACCGGCTGGGCGGCAGAATTGCCCTCCCTGATCTGGCGGGCCAGCGCCATGCCGTCCGGGCCGGTGGCGTTCAGCTCAATGTCCAGAAAGAGCAGGTCAATCTCCTGGTGGTCTGCAAGGCAGTCCCCGGCAGAAGCATACTCCACGACCTCACAGGGGCAGTCCTGCGCCCGAATCAGGGACGCAAGATAGGCGCGGGTCGGGGCTTCATCATCACAAATTGCTATTCTTATCATGGCGATATTCCTCTACCTGTTTATTCGTTCAAATGGCCGTCAGGATTAGCCCGGTTGACGTGACTGGACAGTTTGATGGCGTAACTGGACAGCACAACTTGTCCCTGACATTATATCATAAGAGGAAAGGGCACAAGAGACCCCTTTTCATTTGGGGACTTCCATTTATCTGCCCGGTATGTTATAATAGGTTTCTAATTTATGAAAGCATACGGAACGGATATAAAATGGAACCTATGAATTTGAGAATTGGCGAGAAGCTGAAAAGCATCCGCATGGCCCGCACTCTTTCCCTGGACGATGCTGCGGCGCTGACAGGCGTGAGCAAGCCCATGTTAGGCCAGATTGAACGCGGCCAGTCTGTCCCAACGGTGACGACCCTCTGGAAGATCGCCACGGGGCTGAAAACACCGCTGTCCGCGTTCCTGGAAGAACCGCAGACAGAATACACCGTCACCGGCCCGGACGAGGCAAACGTAGTCTTGGGGGACGGCGGCAAAATGAGGGCCTATCCGCTGTTCACCTATGACCCGGTGCGGAGTGTGGAGACATTCTACATTGAGTTTGACCCGGAGTGCCGCCATTCCTCGGACAAGCATGATGATGGTGTAGAGGAACACATCTTTGTCCTGCGGGGGACACTGCGGCTCGTCCTGGGGGACAGGCCGGTGGAGGTCAGCGAAAGACAGGCTATCCGCTTCCGGGCCGACATTCCCCACGCCTATCTGAACGTGACCGGGGACAGGTGCGAGGTCTACAACACCATATTCTACTCAAACCAGTAGGAGGGACTTATGAATTATACTATTTTGGAGTTTACTTGCATTGGCATAGATACCGATGGGAAATTTCCGCTGGAAAATACCGGGCGTGGGCAGGACATATCGCCGGAATTTCTGATAAAAAATCTATCACCCAAGGCAAAGACCCTTGCCATTACATTAGAAGATTTGTCCCACCCCATCAAGGAGTTCACCCACTGGCTCATTTGGAATATCCCTGCCGCCGATCAGGTGAAAAGCGGAATTTCCGCCGGAAGTCATGTGCCCGAATTAGATGGCGCTTGCCAAGGCATAGGATATGGTTTTCACCGATACGCGGGGCCAAAACCGCCAAAAGGGAAAACACATACCTATCGCTTCACTGTCTATGCGCTGGACTGTGAAATTCAGTTAAGCGTTCATTCCATGAAAAGAGCTTTTTTGAAGAAGGCGGAAGGCCATATTCTTCAAAAAGGAAGCATGACTGCGAAATTTGAATAACAAGCCATAGGAGGATGTCAACTATGTATGAACTGATACAAGTTTCGGAGCGGAGCTATTACATCCAAAGTCCGGCAAAAATCGGGCTGGTTCGGCTGGGCGGACAGGACGTTTGCCTGATCGACAGCGGCAACGATAAGGACGCTGGCCGCAAAGTCCGTCAGCTTTTGGATGCCAACGATTGGAGGCTCACCGCCATCTATAACACCCACTCCAACGCTGACCACATCGGCGGCAACAGGTATTTGCAGGGCCAGACAGGGTGCATGATCTACGCGCCGGGGATCGACTGCGCCTTTACCCGGCGCCCTGTTTTGGAGCCGTCCTTTTTGTACGGCGGCTATCCGTGTAAGGAGCTTCGGCACAAATTCCTCATGGCCCAGGAGAGCGACGCCCAGGAGCTGACGAAGGAATGTCTGCCGGAGGGCTTTGCAATCATCCCCCTGCCGGGACACTTCTTTGATATGGTGGGCTTTCGGACGCCTGATGATGTGGTCTATCTTGCGGACTGCCTGTCCAGCCGGGAAACATTGGACAAGTATCAAATCGGCTTTATCTATGATGTTGCCGCCTATCTGAATACGCTGGAAATGGTGAAGTCCTTGCAAGCGAAGGTATTTGTCCCGGCCCACGCCGCCGCCTCCGAGGACATAGCTGACCTCGCACAGTACAACATCGACAAGGCGCTGGAGATTGCGGATAAGATCATTGGCATCTGCAAGGAACCGCTCTGCTTTGAGGCCATTCTGCAACGGCTGTTTACCGACTACGGGCTGACAATGAATTTTGAGCAATATGTTCTGGTAGGCAGCGCCGTCCGCTCCTATCTGGCGTGGCTGAAGGACACTGGCAGGGTGAACGGCCTGTTTGAAAACAATATGCTGCTCTGGCAGCGGGTATAGGAGGACACTATGGATAAGCGAGAGAAAATCATCAGGCTATGGTTTGATATGTGGCTACAAAAGAAAGACCTG
>JAAWQS010000151.1 GCA_022800665.1 Oscillospiraceae bacterium | reverse complement strand
GTTGCGGTGGTCATCGCTGTCAGAGCGTTCTGATCTTTCATAGCCGAGATGGTCATCCATTTCAGCTTCCATCATTTCCCTGAAAGTCCCGCCCAGCAGCCGGGGCAACCGGCGGCGCGGTGCGCGTCCGGCAGCGCACGACGGCGGACGTCACTTTGGGCCTGGGAAGGAAGCAGTCCGGCGGCACATCGAAAAGCAGTTCCGGCTCTGTGTGGTACTGCATGTATACAGAGAATGCGCCATAATCGCTAGCGCCGGCGGGAGCGGCAATGCGCTGGGCAACCTCCTTCTGCACCATGACGGTGATGGTTTCAAATCGGTCCGCCTCCACCAGTACCCGCAGGGCAGGGGTAGTGATGTTATAAGGAAGATTAGCGCATACCAGAGGCGTCAGGCCGGAGAAGTACCGGTCTGCGGCGGCAGGAATATCCAGTTTCAGGATATCCTCATTGATGAGCTGGAAATTTTCCGCGTCCGCCATTGTCTCCGCCAGTACCGGCAGCAGGGAGCGGTCCAGCTCCACGGAGACGACGGCGGCGGCGCGCTGGCAAAGCTCGCGGGTCAGACAGCCTACGCCGGGTCCTACCTCCAATACGCCGTGGGACCCGTCCGCACCGCAGGCGGCGGCTATTTCCTGGGGAATCCAATCCGCCGTCAGGAAGTTCTGCCCCATTGTTTTGGAAAAATGGAAGCCATGGCGGGCCAGAAGGGCCTTGACTTCCCGGATATCGCAGAGATTCATTTTGCTGTCTCCTTACACGTTTTTCAATAGTATAGCATATTTTGAAGAAATGGCTAGCTTTTTTTTGCTTCCAGTGTTATAATCTGCGGGAATGCCGAATAGGGGGATAGCAAGAATGAATGAGCTTGTGAAAATATGTCTGCTGGTCTGTCCGCTGGTCTTTCTGGGCGGTTTTGTGGACAGCGTTGCCGGTGGAGGCGGTCTGATTACCTTACCGGCCTATATGATGGCCGGAGTGCCGGTGCATCTGGCCGCGGGGACGAATAAGGTGGTAGCAGGTTCCGGCGCGTCCATAGCGGCCATTCGTTTCTTCTGCAGCGGAAAAATACGGATGCTGATTGCTCTGTGCTCCGGTGCGGGCGCAATCGTTGGAGCTGCCATTGGCGCAGGCTTTGCGGCACGGATGTCCGACAGGCTGCTCCAGGGTTTGATGCTGGTGGCTTTGCCGCTGATCGCCGTGTTCCTGGCGGTAAAGAAGGACTTCGGTCAGGAGGCTGAAGTGGAGAAAACCTTCAGCCGTACCTATGAAGCGTTGATGAGTTTGGCGATTGGACTGGCTATTGGCTGCTATGACGGCCTGGTGGGGCCGGGGACAGGGACGTTCCTGATTATGGCCTTTACCGCGCTGCTGCATCTGGATATGGTCACGGCCTCCGGCTGCGGCAAGGTGGCGAATGTGGCCTCCAATGCGGCTTCTGCCGTGACCTTTGCCCTTAATGGGATGGTCATGTGGCAGCTGGTTATCCCGGCGGCGGCGTGCAGTATGCTGGGGAACTACTGCGGTGCGCAGTACGCCATACGGGGCGGCGGGAAGAAGGTCAAGCGGATGATCTTCGTGGTCCTGGGGCTGCTGTTTGTAAAGCTGCTGGCGGACCTGATTTTGTAAGTTATAGGTCAAAATGTGTCTTGAAATCAACTGACAGAAACACGTGAGGGCTGCTGAAGCAATCAGCAGCCCTCACGGATCATGTCGCAGCTTACTATTTCGTTTTCTCAGTCCAGAATATAGACGGTGCATTCCCGCACACCGAATTGGATACACTCGCTGTTGGTATCCATATACAGGTCAATGCTGTTGCCCTTCACGCCAGTGTCCTCCGCCACAGCGAAGCCGTAGTCGTACTTACCGTCATTGCTGACCACATAGACCTTTGTACCCAGTGGAATGACGTTCTTGTCCACCGCAACCACACCGACGTGTACCGTTGTGCCGCTGGCGGTTCTGGTCCCCACGCTGCCGCCGGTAGTGTAGGCGGTTCCGCGCATGGTTCTGGCGGAGCTGAAGGTCAGCGTCTCGCCGTTGTCCAGGGTAATGGTACCGGTACCGTCGGAGCCGGTGTTGATTGCCGCCACGGCGTCGCCGTTGTTAGCGAAGTTCTCCATAGTACCCTTCTCAATAATGGTGGGAAGGGGAGCCGTGGTCACTGCGTCGATGAGCTGGCGGGCCGTCTCCTCGCCGTCCTGGTAGACCACTTCGTATACCTCGGTATACGTACCGTCGCTGCCCTCCTGAATAACGGTTTCCTCCCAGGCGGGCTTGCTGTTGTTGTACTGGTAAACAGTCTCATGCTCCAGCACATCGGAAGTATGCTCATAAAAAACAAATTCAGAGTCTACGTTGATTTCCAGCGCCTCGTCCAGAAAGGAAACGGACACCATCTCCAAAGGACTGGGTTCGACCCCCAGACGCTCCAAAAGCTGAGAGACGGTTTCCTTCCGGGTGACAGAGGAAGTTGGCTTGCCCTGATGGGTGACAGTGACGGGCTTACCGGCGGTGAGCATGAGGTCGCTGCCGGAACGGCGGGAGACCAGCTCAGCAGAGCCGTCAGTAAGGAACACCTCTCCGTCCAGCTCGTTCACGTGGACATAGGAGTCGTTGCTGACAACGTAGAGGGCAAAAGCGTCCACATCACGGGGGTGTGGGGTCATAGACAGGGCGAGGACGGAGAGAGCCGGTACTGCTGCGACAGCGATCAGCCGCTTGAACTGGAGTGCGGC
>JAAWQS010000150.1 GCA_022800665.1 Oscillospiraceae bacterium | reverse complement strand
GTTACGCATTTGCCCTTATCCTGTTCTTTGGGAGAGGCCGGGGGCGCGGGGGCAGAGCCACCGCAAAACCTACCGGCAGCCGCCGCACCAGTGCAGACGATTTTGCCGTTAAAATGAAGCGGACGAAAGCGGGGGGCAGGGTTGTAAAATCCTGTTCCCCGTTTTCGGCGGCGAAATGGCAACGGCAAAAATCCAGACAGTCAAGGGGTTCAGAGTAGGAGATTTTTTCGCGGCCACGAAAAAATACTACTCGGCCTTGACGGTCTGGATAGTCGGAACGGATGGGAAATGTAGATTGCTTTTCTTCATTGGCTGTAGTATAATTTCCCCAGTACACACCGACAAATCCTGTTTAGGTAAAGTATGTTTTTTAAGGTAGAGAGCATGAAGATAATTTTGGATAAAGACAAATACAATGCAATCTGGGATAAAATATATAATGATTTCCTGTTTTCACCATCTTGTAAAGCTAACGATGATTTGTGGTTGTCTTTTCCGGTTAAAAGCAAGAAATACCGCTTGAATTGCTATTTTTCTGAAAGGCAAGAAAAAATCATCAATTCCATTTTTTGTAGAATAAACGCTAAAGATATGTACGCACTGGATTGGCGGCACGATTGTTTCATTTATAATCCATGTGAGGAAATACCGTTGGACTATTGCTTTTATGATACAGAGCGAAACTGCAATGTGTATTTTCCAAGTTATTATCCAGATGGTGATTATCATTTCTTTATATCATTTGATTGGTCATTGGGGTTGTATGGCCATCCTTGGAGAAAAGAAATCATTGTAGTGGGGGAAGCTTTGATACAGGAAATTGAAAAAGCCCAGAGAACACTTAATCTAACAGAACTATAAATAGTTTCCGGTTCATAGGTCAAATAAAAGCTAAACCAGAGCGGCGGGGCCAGATACTAACTATTCATGCCGCCCTGTCCGTTATCGCCCCATATCCTGCACCCTGCGGGGCTGCTGCTCCCGCTGTTCCTGCCGCAAGATATTGTAAACGCTCCTGCGGATTTGCTCGGCTTCTTTCACTTCCCCTTTCAGCGCAAGATACCGCCGGTTGAGCGTTTCCCGTTCGGCGGTCAGCTTGGCATACTCCGCTTTCCATGCCTTTACCGGCAGGGCGGTCTTGCCATTCATCACGCCTTTCAGATAGTCGTGCGCCGCCGTGAACAGGATTTGCTCGGCCTCGGTCAGCGGCTTTTTCCCCTTGTACTTGAAGTAAATGTCTGCCTGCTCAATGTGCTTTTTCAAAGTGCCTAATCGCCGGTCAATGGGTTTCAGTTTATGCTGAATGTCAAGCTGTTCCCCTATCATAGACTTGAATTTTTCATCAAGCCCCGCCATATCCATGATGTTGTTGGCTTGCAGGAAATTCAGCATTTTCGCCGCGTCCTTGAGGTTATACACCGATTGGGAAACCTGCGATTTTCCCGCCTGCGCCCTGCGTGACAGGATACCCTGGATATAGTCGGCAAGGGTAGGCGGTTCGGTGTTCTCCTGTTCCTCTTTCAGCCACTTTTGCAGCTTGGAGATACGGGCTTTCAGTTGCCGGAGTTTTTGGTTGGTGACTTCGATTTCCCGGTTCAGATCGCCGCGCTCGGTGCGGATGCCGCGCTTCTCCATAGGGATGCCGCGCTTCTCCATAGCGGAAGCGGCAACGCCTAAATGGACGGTGGGTATCTGGTCGATGCCCTGCCGCTCATAACTGCGGTGGTCGATGCGCTCGGTGTGTCCGTACTGCTCCAACGCCCGGTTGCAAAGCTGCGCCCACGCCGCCCGCCATTCCTCAGCCTTGGTCTGCTCGTTCCAGTCGGTGGCGGGGATGGCCTTGCATATCCCTGCATATCAAACACATCCCGGAACTTCCAGACGATCTCGATCTCGGTGGTAGAGGACACCAGCACTTCCTTGATGAATGTCTGCGCCAGTTCCGCCGTCAGTTCCGTTGCCCCGGCAAAGGAGGTGAACACATCATCCTCCTGCACCTTACCCTGAATGGCCAGATGCTCCAGTTCAGATAAAAGCTGTTCCTGTGCCTCCTGTTCGGCTTTTGCGGCGGCGAGTCTGCTGTCTATCTCTGCCCGCTGTTTCAGGTAGGCATCCTTTGTCAGCGCCCCGCCGCTGAAATCCTCGTAGACCCGGAACTTCTCCTGCCTGTGCCGTTCCTGCTGCTGTTCCAGCTTTTGAAGCTCCGCGACACAGGCGGCGATGCGTTCCTTGCGGGTCAGCATCAGGGAGGACTTCTGCTTTTTCCGCTCCTGACACATCGCCAGCATCTGGCAGTCCGCCCTGTTTGCCAGGGCGGACTGTTTGCAATCATATCGTATCAATGTCCCTCTATGTTGTTCACAAAAGGAGCGCTGGTGTTCATGTACAAGAGCCAGCAGTCCTCCGCTCCCCCAGGGACTGCCATCTCCTCCAGAAAAGGGTATATGCCAGGGTACTTCTCCCGGGCAGCTTTGACCTCTTCCATGCTCTTGACCCAGAACGACCACTCGTCTAAGCCGTCATATTTCTGGCAAACTTTTATAATCTCTTCCCATCCTGACTCTGTCCGCAAGATGACCGCAGACAGCATATCCACATGGTTCCCTGTTCCGGCGGTGTTGCCTGTCTCGGTATAGCGGTCCACAATCTCCACCTGGGACAGCCCCGCTCTCAGGGTCCGGACGATATCTCTGGTCTGTTGGGCGCTGGCGGCGTGGTTTACGGCCAGCCCAACCACTTCGTACAGAACTACCAGTGCCATTAGCAAAACAGGCAGCCGGACGATCCACTTCAAAACACGGTGTAGCTTCATCCCAATCCCTCCCCTCTGTTTTTCAGTATAACACATTACTATTTTTGGATATTTATTGCAGGAATGCCCTTACTTTACATGATAGATTATTCCATCGGTCTACGCCGTTGGCAGAAGCATTAGAAACGGTGAGGCCGGTGTTGCCCATGCGTACCTCGGTCACGCAGGCTGGGTGGAAGTTTGCTTGCTGTGGGTGTTGGTCAAAGATGAATTATATGAAACAAAAGTTGAGATGAAAAAGGCATCTTCTACAAGTCCTTACAATCCAAAACACGGGTGTCGATGATGAAACAATATGATGATGAACTGAAAAAACTTCTTCAAAAGAGCGATGGAACATATCAACTGTATCAAACATTGAAGAAAATGGATATTCCCATCATGTCAAAACTGAAATGTTGCTTTGCCCATAATAAATGGACCGGAGATAAACGCAAAGAAGGTTTGGAAATGATGGAGGATATTGAGCTTTTTGGGCTGTATGTTTTTCCCGCAGGCCGAACTTTTTTGGAGTACTTTGGAGGTTTGAAGATAATTGGTGGAGAACATCGCGAGTGGCTGCCGATGAAACCACGGGATTTTCAATATCATATCTGGAGTTCTTATCAACTTGATATCTATACGATTGGTTGGTGGGAGGCATTACAACAGAAAAAAAACGAACTGCTGGTCCCTATTGCTACAGAGCGCAGGTATTGGGACGACTTAGAAATATACTGGGGTGAATCAGGAAAAGTTTATTATATGTGTGGGGATTATATTGGAATTAGAGCACAAAATCTCACTTCGTTCTTTGCGCAGGTATTTGAGTTTGAAGAGAATCTTGAGCGGAGCGAGTGGTGTGAAGAAATATTTGCAGAATATGATTGGTGTGATGAGATTGCAGAACAAGTCAATCAAGCGAAGTATGTCACCTATGCACAGAAACGGTTTGCCCAAAATGGAGGTATCCCTGATCCCGTTATGGCAACAGATGCATTTACACAGTGGTTACTTTCTTTGGAGTAAATAGTTGATTAGAACGAAACTCCCACTTCCTATTGACACCCCTCCGCGAACGCCCGCCGTCCAACGAGGCCGGGAAGAATAACACTCCCTGGCCTCGCTCCGCAAGCCCGTTACCCTTGCGCCCCGCCCCCCGTTCCGGCTACCGTCTGCGCCGGTTCGTCATACGCTCTCCATGAAAAATGCTCCCGTCGGCAGGAGTGAGGTTGATGGTTTGAAATTCTTTGATGGAAAAATGGCGGTTGATGTGGTAAAGTAAAGTCATCCAGTGTTGGAGGAAGATTGCATGAAATATGAAATTATACAGATGACCCCCTATCCAACCGCTGAGTTTATATGTCAAACAAAATGTGGTGACATTGGAACAGCTAAACGGATTGGCAACAAAAAAACATGGAAAATTGAAATTCAGTTTAACGATATATCATTGCAGATGATATATGATAAAAGAAACGAATCGGTTTGCTCAATGATAAAAGATTTACAATCCGTATTTGCATAGTGTTGCTAAGAGCTATTGATTTGCATGGTAGAAATCTCTATATTTAAGAGATTTTGGAGTATGGAAAGCTAAATTTAGAA
>JAAWQS010000149.1 GCA_022800665.1 Oscillospiraceae bacterium | reverse complement strand
TCCCGCTGGCGGAAATAGCGGCGCGATGATGGCCCATTGGCTGTCGCTTAAATCGCTCGCATACCTGCGTCTCTCATTTTTCTGTATCATACCCTCATTGGAGAGAAAGGCCGTCCATTCCTGATAGCTACCGGTGATCTGGTGGGCGGCGTGGTCGGCTAGTTGCGCGTAAGCTTGGACCTTACTCGCCATAGGCAGGGTCCTCCGTCTCAAAGTCCGGGAACAGGTCAAGGGCAGCAAAGTCCGCGTCCGTCATGCGCCCCAGCTTGGCAAGGGCGCTGTCAGTGAGGGAGCGCAGCTCATCCTCGTCCGGCTCCAGATAGCCCCGCATCTCGGTGAGGGCAGCAATCACGCCCTCACGGGTGCCGGAACCGTTGTAGATGCACACCAAATTCTGTTCCTCAAATGTAAAATCGTTCATTTTCTTACCGCTCCTTTTCCGCGCTCTTTTTTGGCGCTGCCTTTTTTCGTTCCTGGGCTGGCTGGTTTTTGAGCTGGGCCACAACGGATTTTTTCTTTTCCTGGTGGACAGCATCTGCTAAATCCGTCAGGGAAATAGCCTGTCCCGCCTTGACCTGGGCCTCCAGCTCGGCCACCGTGGGCTTCTGACTGATGAAGTTCGGCACTTTCGCAAAGCCAAAACTGTCACAGTAATGGAAGGATACCACGCCGTCCTGCTTGACCGCAACGATGTCACTGACAGACATGGAGGGGCGGTGATAGTCCGCCGGGTGGTTGGTGTTGAATTTTTCCCACAGCCGTTCCAGGGCGCTCGAACCCTGCCCCTCCGCCAGCTCTCCCGTATAGACCAGATCATAATTGTCCCGGTCAACAGTCAGCCCCTTGGACATCAGCCAGTCCATGTCCATAAAGCGAATGTCGCGTTGTTCAGCGCCGTCCTTTATCTGATAAATGGCAAAGCAGTCCCCGCCGTAGTCGAGAAAGGCCCGTTCCCGTTCCTCCTGGTGATTCAGCCGGTCCACAATGCACTGGTGAAATTCCTGGCTTTCCTCCCATTCCTTGCGGGGAACGGCAAACATCATGCCCTCCGGCTGCTCCATGAGATCGTCCCGGTCAAAGACCATAGCGGGATTTTCGCCAGACTCCACCATATAAACGGTCAAATCCTGCTCCAGCAGTTCCACCGCCCGTTCTCTGGACAGGGGCAGCAGATCGCCGCCTGAATAGCCGTAGTTCTGTTCCAGCTCGTCAGCGGGAAAGGCTGGGTCCGGCAGGGGGTATTCGTCCAGAGTGGTGTCCCGCAAGGCTTCATCCGCCTGTGCCAGCGGTTCCGGGGCAGGCGGGGGCTGTTGTTCCACTTCTGCCGCATCCGGCTGGATGAAGCTGAACGGCTCCCCGGCAAACAGAATCGGCTCAGTCTGCTCAAATTGTGCCAGCACGCCAACGCGCAGAGCGTCAAACTCGGCGTAGTCCTCTTGGGTAAAATAGCCCTGTGCAATCATATCTGCTTGACTGATGGAGTAACCTTCCCCGGAAACAAAGTCAAACATTTTATCGTTGTCTGAAAGATAAAGCAGCGAGTGATCGTCATTGACATAGTGGCCGTGATTGTCATAGTGGTCCCGCCTGCCCAGGTACACTTTATCATCCTCGCCTACCAAGGCATCCAGTTCCGCACCGTCCTTCGTGACATAGCGGCTCACCCGTGCCGCCCGCATGACGCAAAAATCCTCAAAATGCAGCGTCCCGGATTGCAGCTTTTCCAGCAGAGCATTACAAGTGGCTTCATCTCCCACGAACATCGTCCGATCCAGTTTTGAACCGCCGTCCATTTTCCGATAGGCCATCAGCAGGAACTGGCCCCTGCCGCCTTCGTCCCCAACGGCGTACTCATATTCCGGCTCCTTCTCCTGGGACAGACCATCCAGCCGGTCCAGCATAACCTTTGCCTCCGCCGCGCCGGTGTCCTGGCTGACAAACTGATCCAGAGTGACCCGGACAATGGACGGATTCACTTGCAGGGTGCGGACCAGATTTGCCTTGGTCTGCTCCCGGTTGTCAGGGGGAAAATTCTTTTTGATAAGCCCCGCCTGATACTCCCGGTCCAACATATCCAGCATATCGCTGATGAACCGCTCCGGGGTGTCAGGCGGCAGCTCCGCCGCTGGCACGTCCTGCGTCTGGACCAGCCCATCCAGCCTTGCCAGCAGCGTTTTGGCTTTTGTCAGGTCGGTAAGTATCAAGTCAGTATGTTCGATCAAATAGTTCAGCGGGCCGCGCACACCTTCAAAATAACCTTTCCGCATTTCAATCACAAGGTCAGCGATGGACCGCTCCCTGGGGTCCTGGGTAAATGGGTGTTTCAGAACTCCCTCCTGATGAAGCTGATCCATAAAATCGTATAAATCAGCGGCAAACTGTTCCAGGGTGTCGGGCGCGACAGAGGGCGGGGCCAACTCCGGCTGCTGGGCGGTCAGGTCGATGCCTCGTTCCTTGCAAATCTCTTGAAAATGACGGTCAATGCTGGTAATGAGGATATTGGCGGTCTTGGAGATGGTCTCCAGGCTGGCTTTCAGTTCCGACAGGCTCCTATCCTTGGACCATGTGGCGATGTAGCCCAGGCTGTTGGCGCTTGTCTCAATGCCATAATACTGGCAGACCGTATAGGAAACACTTTCGGCCTCCACCTCTCTGGTGTTTTTGTCCTTCGGCTTGGGCGGCTCCCGATCCGTGTCCCCGGCAGCGGCGGTGAGTTGGTCCTGCTCCCGGTTATGGAGCATGGCGTGGGTGATCTCATGGACGGCGGCGCACACCGT
>JAAWQS010000148.1 GCA_022800665.1 Oscillospiraceae bacterium | reverse complement strand
CCAGAAAGGCCACCTGATTATCGACGAGGAGGCCGCCGCCGTTGTCCGGGAGGTGTTCACCCTCTTTTCCCAGGGCTACGGCAAGACGGCCATCGCCCGAATGCTCAATGACCGGGGTATCCCCAACCCCACCGAGTACAAGCGGCTCCACGGCCTGCGCTACCAGCAGCCCAAGCGGAAAAACAGTACTCTATGGAAATACTTTGCCATCTCCGATATGCTCACCAACGAGATTTATATCGGGAACATGGTGCAAGGCAAATACGGAAGTGTGTCCTACAAGACCAAGAAGAATAAGCCACGTCCCCAAAGCGAGTGGTATCGCGTGGAGGGAACCCACGAGGCCATCATTGACCGCCCCCTCTGGAACCGAGTTCAGTCCATGATCGCGGAGCGGGCCAAGCCCTTTGACTGCGGCACTGTGGGATTGTTCGCCAGGAAAGCAATCTGCGCCAACTGCGGCTACACCATGCGCTCCTCCAAAAACCGCGGGCGGCATTACCTCCAATGCTCCAATCGCCATGTGGCAAAGGACGCCTGTATTGGCTCCTTTATTTCCGTGGAAAAGCTGGAACGGATGGTGATTGACGAGCTGAACCGGCTGGCGGCGGCGTATCTGGACAAGGATGAACTGGAGCGGAACATCGAGTTCTGTGAAACTCTGCAAGGCCAGAAAAGGCAGCTGCTGGATACCCTTTCCGCTTATGAGAAACGGATTGCCGAGTACACTAAGGGACTGCGGGACTTATACATGGATAAGGTCAAGGGGCTGCTCAATGAGAGTGACTTCTTTGCCCTCTCCAAGGAGTTTTCCACAGAGAAGGCCCGGCTGGAACGCATCCTGCTGGACGGTCAGCGTCAGCTTGCGGAATTGGAAGACAGGATTGCCGTTGGAGACAACCGAAAGGTACTGGTTGAGCGATATGTAAACCTGGAACACTTGACACGGGAAATCGTGGAAATCCTCATTGACCACATCACTGTAGGCAAACGCATCCCTGGCACTCGTGACGTTCCCATTGAAATCCACTGGAATTTTTAAGGAGCATATTGATCCTATGCAACCCAAAGAAGAATTTGAGCAAACCATTCAATCCATCGACCAGGCGTTAGGTGAAATTGAGCGCACCCTGGAGCAAATGCTGACCCTGGCCCAGCTGTCCGCCAGCGATTTGAATGTAGACCGAGCCGCGCTGCAAAAGACCCTGGAGCGGCTTCAGCGTAAGATTGACCGCATTGCGGACACGATTTAGCACCTTTTTCGCTATTTTTCGCAATAATTTTGCACTTTGGTGATTGCACCAGAGCAGAAGGCTCGTGTGACCTACGACAATATCCTTCGTTTGAGCGACGATCCGGATGTAAACGACGTCATCAAATTCCTGCGCCAGCGGGAGGTGGTGCATTTCCAGCGTTTCGGCGAGGGACTGCGCCTGGCAAAAGACCGCCTAGGCGAGAAGAACGTATACTACATGAACCCATCCTTCGACCGCTGACAGCCCGCATACGGCAGAGGGGACGGCGTAAGCCGTCCCCTCCGCTTTTGCTGCCGCTATGTACTTACGTCAAAGCGCGCCGCAGTTATTGGTCAGGGCCTCCAGTATCCGGTAGCGGCCCATATCGAACTCCTTAGTCATTTTCAGAGCATCTTCCATCTCCATCACTTCCAGATGTCCGGCCTGCGTTGTCACCACGCAGTTGCCGCGCTGTTCGACGAGCGCCTGCACCGCTGCGTATCCCATGCAGCTGGCGGTCTCGCGGTCCTGCCTGCTGGGCGCGCCGCCGCGCTGGATGTGTCCCAAGACGGTGACTCTGGGGTCCAGGCCGATGTTCTCATGGATTCTGCGGCTGATCTCCATGGTTTCCCCTGCGCCTTCGGCCACCACCACCATATAGTGGGTGGTACCGGCCAGGCGGGCCCGGCGGATTTTCTCCACGATATCCCGCTCAAAATCCAGCTCCTTCTCCGGGATCAGCACAGCGGTTGCGCCCACGGAGATGCCCACCGAGAGGGCCAGATAGCCTGCATGACGGCCCATAACCTCCACCACGGAGCAGCGTTCATGGGACTGCATGGTATCCCGGAGCCTATCAATGCACTCGATAGCGGTGTTGCAGGCGGTGTCGAAGCCGATGGTGTAGTGGGAGCAGCCGATATCGTTGTCAATGGTTGCGGGGATGCCGGCCACCTGGAGCTGGTAGCCAGTCTCCTTGGCCCGGCGGGAGAGGTCCAGCGCGCCCCGGAAGGTGCCGTCGCCGCCGATAGCGACAATGGCGTCCAGGCCCAGCAGGCGGCAGGTAGCCAGGGCTTTGTCCTGTCCGGGAATGGTACGGAACTCCTCGCTGCGGGCTGTGTACAGGAGCGTGCCGCCCTTATTGATGATATGGCTGACGCTGGAAGTGTCCATGTTGATGAAGTCGCTGCTGATGAGGCCGTTCCAGCCTCTGCGGATACCGATGCAGCCGATGCCCTGACCGACTGCGGACCGGACGACGGCCCGGATGGCGGCGTTCATGCCGGGCGCGTCGCCGCCGCTTGTGAGAACTCCAATCCGTTTTACCTTTTGATCCATGATGCTTCCTCCGATGATTGAATGGTTACAGCCGGCTGGACGGCTAGTCCGCCTGCAAGCTGCCTTACTTTGACTATACGCCTTTCTGTTTTTCCTGTCAAGATTTCCTGAAAAAAATTGTACGGGGGCAGGAAGCGTCTTCCATATCCTTCCATTGTATTCAGCAGTGACGAATAAAAAAGAGAAAAAGAAAAACCTCCCAATCGGAGGCAAAAAGCGATAAAATAGAGCTACCAAACAAACTATTTTTTCGCAAGC
>JAAWQS010000038.1 GCA_022800665.1 Oscillospiraceae bacterium | reverse complement strand
CGCCGAGACAAACAAAAAGCGGTGCAGGATATAATTACCCCACACCGCATATGTACAGACACAAACCCCGTATTGTGAAACAAACAGTCCTCCGCAGTAAGGAGATAAAAAACTAGGTATTGAAAAAAGATGGGAAGACTGTTATAATAGGGGCTGGCGTAGCAAATGCTATTGTGTAGGAGGGTGTTGCTCCTGCATAGGGGCATGGGGGACTGCAATCGCCCATGTCCTGCCTTATTATTTGCCTCGTTGTTGCTATCATACCACGTTTTCCTCGTGTTGACAAGTCTTTTCTTTTGATGACAGAAAATTTTTAGATTTTTTCAAAAATACCTGTTGACAAAATCCGCAAACCCTGCTATAATGCATTCTGTTGCCGGTCATAACCGCGCTGGTATAGCTCAGTTGGTAGAGCAGCTGATTTGTAATCAGCAGGTCGGGGGTTCGAGTCCGTCTACCAGCTCCAACCTCCCGCAGCGGCAAATAATTCCATATTGGGAGACCTTTTGGCGGGATTAATCTGGGAGCGTTCCCGAGTGGCCAAAGGGGGCAGACTGTAAATCTGTTGTCGACGACTTCGGTGGTTCGAATCCACCCGCTCCCACCAAAAACCGTTCGGAACCTTGTGTTCCGGACGGTTTTGCTTTGCATTTATGTGAAAAAGCATCTGGAAGACTACAAATGATCGGAAATCCACCGCCGCCGTCCAGCGACAAAACCTCCATTTTTCCTCCCGTATAATCTGCCCGGTCCAGGGACACAATGCCAATGTCCGCAAACACGCGGGGAACAATGGCAAAGGGGATGAGGACTTGCAGGGCAAGGTGGAAATCTGCGGGGTAAACACTTCAAAGCTGAAGGTACTGCGAAACGAAGAAACCATGGAGCTGCTGCGCCGGACGAAGGAGGGGGATAAACAGGCACGCGAGGAGTTAATCAGCGGCAATCTGCGGCTGGTACTGTCTGTTATACAAAAGTTTGCGAGCCGGGGGGAAAACCCGGACGATCTGTTTCAGGTGGGGTGTGTGGGGCTGATTAAGGCCATCGACAATTTCGATATTACCCAGCCTGTCCGTTTCAGCACCTACGGGGTGCCGATGATTGTGGGGGAAATCCGGCGGTACCTGCGGGACAACAGCGCCATCCGCGTCAGCCGCAGTATGCGGGACACAGCTTACCGGGTGATGCAGGCCAGGGAGCGGCTGATGGCCCAGACCCAGCGGGAGCCGACGGTGGAGCAGCTGGCAAAGGAATTGGACATCCCCAGGGAGGATGTGGTCTTTGCAATGGACGCCATTGTGGACCCGGTGAGCCTGTTTGAACCGGTCTATTCCGACGGCGGGGATACGGTGTGCGTTATGGACCAGGTAAAGGACGTGAAGAATACCGACGACCACTGGCTGGAGCACATCGCGCTGAAGGACGCCCTGGAGCGTCTGGGGGAGCGGGAACGCCGCATTCTGGCTCTGCGCTTCGGAGAGGGGAAAACCCAGATGGAGGTTTCCACCGAGGTGGGCATCTCCCAGGCCCAGGTGAGCCGTCTGGAGAAAAACGCCCTGAAGTCCATCCGGAAGAATATTTAGGGGGCCGGGCGGCGCATAGGACATTCTCCGGCGGTCATAGACTGCCATAGGGAGGATGATAGCCATGCAATGCAGAATGGTAGAGCTGCGCTGTAAAGAAGTAATCAACATCTGCGACGGGAGCAGATTGGGATATGTGGGGGACGTGGAGGTCATGCTGCCGGAGGGGCGGGTGATGGCCCTGGTTGTGCCGGGACCCTGCCGGTTCTTCGGACTGTTCGGCAAGGGGGAGGAATTCTATATCCCGTGGGAATGTATCAAGCAGGTGGGCGACGACATCATTCTGATTGACCAGCCGCCGGAACGCCGCCCCCCCTATCAGGACCGCCGGAAAAAGCGCAGGTCGCTTTTTTGACCGGAGAAACGAAGCAGGCTGCACCGGGCCGGACGGCTGGGTGCGGCCTGCCGTATATTTCCATGAGGGATTGCATTTTCTGATGGAACGGGGTACAATAGCCACAAGAAAACTGTTGCAAGGAGGCTTATCAAATGAGAGACGGTTTTATCTGTGTGGCGGCGGGGACGCCGAAAATCCGCGTGGCCGACTGCCGGTACAATGCGGAACAGATCTTCACCATGATGCGGGAGGCGGACAAGCAGGGGGTCAAAATTCTGGCCCTGCCGGAGCTGTGTCTCACCGGCTACACCTGCGGCGACCTGTTTTTGCAGGACGCGCTGCTGGAGGGAGCCATGGAGGGCCTGCGGACCATCCTGAAGGCCACCAAGCACCTGGAAATCCTCACCGCCTTCGGTATGCCCGTCCGGGCTGCGGGTAAGGTTTTCAACTGCGCGGTGGCGGTGCAGAAGGGGGAGGTCGCGGCCATTGTACCTAAGACATATCTGCCTAATTACGGCGAGTTTTACGAAAAACGCTGGTTTGAGAGCGTGGACGCTTTTGACCTGCCGCTGCAGCTGGCGGTTGAGATTCCAAACCTGGAGCCGGACGGGGACGGCGCGGCTGCCCTCTATACGACGCTGGCCCAGACGGTCATTGAATGCAGAGGGATGGACGGGCTGAAGGTGGGCATTGAGATTTGCGAGGACCTGTGGGCGTCCGACCCGCCCTCCCGCCGTCTGGCGGAGGCGGGAGCCGCCATCATCCTCAACCTGTCCGCCTCCAACGAGGTGGTGGGCAAGGCCGCCTACCGCCGCCAGCTGGTGGTGGGCCAGTCCGGACGGCTCTGCTGCGGCTACGTCTACGCCGACGCCGGAGAGGGGGAGTCCACCACGGACCTGGTGTTCACCGGCCACAATATGATCGCCGAGAACGGCGTTTTGTTGGCGGAACGCCGGTTCTCCACCGGCCTGACCATCTCGGAGATCGACGTACAGCGGCTTCTCTACGACCGCCGCCGTCTGACGCCCTTCCCGCCGGAGTACAGCTATCAGCAAAACCAGAGCGGTATTCCCTGCCACGCCTGGGCGGAGTTCACCCCCTGCGTGACCAAGCTGCGCCGGTACCACTCGCCCACGCCGTTCATTCCGGAGAACGCAGCGGACCGGTCCGGACGGTGCGAGGAGATTCTGACCATCGCGGCCCTGGGTCTGAAAAAGCGGCTGGAGCATACCGGCGCGAAAACAGCCGTGGTGGGGCTCTCCGGCGGTCTGGACAGCACCCTGGCCCTGCTGATTACCGCCCTGGCCATGGGGATGCTCCACCGGCCCGCCAGCGACATTATTGCAATTACAATGCCCTGCTTCGGCACCACCGACCGGACAAAGAATAACGCTGTGCTTCTGGCGGAGCGCATGGGCGCGACGCTGCGGACCATCCCCATCGGGGAGACGGTAAAGCGTCATTTCCGGGACATCGGCCACGACCTGGAAAATCAGGATGTAACGTACGAAAACGCCCAGGCGCGGGAGCGGACCCAGGTGCTCATGGACGTTGCCAACGAGACCGGCGGTCTGGTCATCGGCACCGGCGACCTCAGCGAGCTGGCTCTGGGCTGGGCCACCTACAACGGCGACCACATGAGCATGTACAGCGTCAATGCGTCCATTCCCAAGACGTTAGTGCGGCATCTGGTGGACTACGTGGCCCGCGACAACCTGAAAAAAGACGAGGAGCTGACCCGTGTGCTGGAGGATATTCTGGATACGCCGGTCTCTCCGGAGCTGCTGCCGGCGGTGCAGGGACAGATCAGCCAGCGGACGGAGGACCTGGTGGGCCCCTACGAGCTCCACGACTTTTTCCTGTATTATGTGGTCCGCTGGGGCTTTTCACCCCGTAAAATTTTCCGTCTGGCAGAGCTGACCTGGGGCCGGACCTACAGCCGGGAGATTATTTTGAAGTGGCTGAAGAATTTCTACCGCCGCTTTTTTGCCCAGCAGTTCAAACGCTCCTGCCTGCCGGATGGCCCGAAGGTGGGGTCCGTGGCCCTCAGCCCCCGCGGCGACTGGCGGATGCCCAGCGACGCTGCGGCCCGATTGTGGCTGGAGGAATTGGAGACGCTGTAAAATCAGAAATGTCTTCCGGCAAAAATGCCGTCTGCCCTTTGTGACAGGCGGCGTTTTGCAAATTTTTCGTAAAGAAACTGTTAATGTGTGAAAAGGGCTGTACTTTTCTCCGGATTTCCTGTAAGATATAGCTATATATACAATACTGCCCCATCCTGCGGGATGAGAAAGGAGTTTTTATCGTGCGCATCAATCCTCAGCTCATGGAAAAAATCCGGGAATCCCTCTCCTCCGTCCTCCCCATCACTGCCATTGTGCTGCTGCTGAGCATCTCCGTTGTCCCCCTCACGCCGGGGACGCTGGTGCTGTTCCTGTTCGGCGCGTTTCTGCTGATCGTGGGGGTAGGCGTGTTCACACTGGGCGTAGATATGTCCATGACCCCTATGGGCAACGGAATCGGCGTATACTTCAGCAAGGCTAAGCATATGGCGATACCGCTGTCGGTGGCGTTGGCGCTGGGCGTTCTGATTACTGTGGCCGAACCGGACCTGCAGGTGCTGGCCCAGCAGGTGGAAGCTATCCCCAGCATCGTGCTGGTGCTGACGGTGGCGGCGGGCGTGGGACTGTTCCTGGTGATTGCCCTGCTCCGTATCCTGCTGAAAATCCCCCTATCCTACCTGCTGGTAGGATGCTATCTGCTGGCTTTCGCTCTGGCGGCTCTTGCGCCCAGGGATTTCATCCCCATCTCCTTTGACGCCGGCGGCGTGACCACCGGTCCCATTACGGTGCCGTTTATCATGGCGTTGGGCGTGGGCATGGCCTCCGTGCGCAGTGACCGCAACTCCACCAGCGACAGCTTCGGTCTGGTTGCGCTGTGCAGCATCGGACCGATTCTCTCGGTGCTGCTGCTGGGCATCACCTACGCGCCGGACAAGGCTTCCTATACCCCCGCCCCCCTGCCGGATATTGCCACCACCAGGGACGCCGCCGCAGAGTTTATGGCGGCAATCCCTGTCTACGCCAGGGAGGTGGCGGCGGCGATGGTCCCCATCTGCGCCATGTTCCTTCTGTTCCAGCTGATTACCCACCGCTTCCAGCGCACCCAGCTCCTGCGGATTGTCAGCGGTCTGGTGTATACATACGTTGGCCTGGTGATGTTCCTGACCGGCGTGAACGTGGGCTTTATGGCTGCGGGACAGCTCATCGGCGCGTCCATTGCCGGTGGCAGCGGCGGCAGTCCCTACCTGCTCATCCCCGCCGGGATGGTGATGGGCTACTTTATCGTCGCGGCGGAGCCTGCGGTCCACGTGCTGATTAAGCAGGTGGAGGAGGTCTCCATGGGCTCCATCTCCCAGGGGGCCATGAAGCAGGGGCTGTCCATCGGGGTGGCGGTCTCCGTGGGCATCGCCATGCTGCGGGTGCTGACGGGCATCTCTATCCTCTGGTTCCTGATTCCCGGATACGCCGTCTCTCTGGGCCTGACGTTCTTTGTGCCGCAGCTCTTTACCGGCGTGGCCTTTGACGCCGGCGGCGTGGCGTCGGGACCCATGACCGCCACATTTCTGCTTCCCTTTGCCATGGGGGCCTGCGACGAGGTGGGGGGGGACCTGATGACCGACGCCTTCGGCCTGGTGGCCCTGGTAGCCATGACCCCCCTGGTGACGATCCAGCTGATGGGTCTGGCGGGCCGGATGCGCCGGAAGCTGGCGGTGGAGGCCCTGCGGGCGGAGATTGCCAAGGCGGACGACTGCGTGCTCTACTATGACTGAGGAGGCTGGATATGGCGTCTAAAAAAACAAGACCGGGACAGCAGGCGTACAGGCCGGAACAGATGTCCCTCGTTACCACGATTATTGAGCGCGGCAGCGGCAACAAGCTGATGAAGCTCTATACGGACAACCAGGTCTTCACCCATATCCGCTGCGAGGGGACCGGTACGGCTACATCGGAAATTCTGGACATTCTGGGTCTGGGCAGCTCGGAGAAGGACATTATTTTCAGTCTGACGCCCATATCCACGGCCCGGCAGCTGCTGGACCGGCTGGACGATGAGCTGCGGGGCGCGGCCCCAGGCCGGGGGATTGCCTACACCATGCCGCTGACGGCGGTGAGCAATCTGCTGGCGGCGGTAGTGACGATGTCCACGAAGATGGAAAAGGAGAATGGAGGAAGTCGCGATATGGACAAGGGGCAGAAAAACAGCCTGGTTTTGATTCTGGTCAACCAAGGCTTTACGGGACCGGTGATGGAGACGGCCAAAAAGGCGGGCGCCAGAGGCGGCACCATTGTCCGGGGACGCTGGGTAGGCGATGAGCAGACGGAACAGCTGCGGGGTCTTGCCAGCCAGTCGGAGAAGGAGATGCTGTTTATCGTGGCGCCGAAGGAGATCCGCAGTCAGGTCATGGACGCCGTCAACGAAAAGCACGGCGTCCTGACGGATGCAGGCGCACTGGTCTGCTCCTTGGGGATTGACCGGCTGGTGCATCTGGGCTGACCGGATTTTGCATATGGATAGAAGAGACGCCGGGCGGAAATCAACCGCCCGGCGTCTGCTTTTGCCCGCAGGAAAGCCTTAAATAATGGTTGTTGCGATGGTCAGCTCCGGCTGTGTGGTGTCCACTCTGGTATACTGCACAGCCAATTCTTTGTCGCAGTTGACGGCGATTGCATAGGGAGTCGCCTTGGGGATTGCGCTGCCAAAGAGCAGGTCCATACGGATATGCTTGGTGCGCTGGCCGGGTACGGTCACGGAGCATCCGCCCACAGGGGGGCGGTCCTCAAAGTAGAGGGTCAGGTTGACCGTGACCTCCTCCTCGTAGGGATTCAGCACGCATACGGCCTCGTGGCTCACATACGCGCCGTTGGCGGAGTCGGGCCAATAGCAGTCGGGGATGATTTTTGTCATAGCGGGTTCCTCCTGATTCAATATATACTTTGCTGGATAATGTGGAAATGGTCTCCTAACGTTTAGCACACCCTGCGCCGCAAGTCAAGACAGTTTACAGGAAAAAGAAAAATTTTGTATAAAACGACGAATATTTTTGACTCTTGTATTATTTTACAAATATGTTGGAGTAATATTGCGTACAAATTAACAGAAATTTAATATATTTGCAATTCAGGATGGTAAGTTGCGGCACAGACTAAATGTGCGCTTTGTGTATAATACCGTCTTTACAACGTATAAAAGTGATGATATACTCCAAAACATACCAGAAAACGTTTTCAGAAAACGTTTTCAATCATGTATAAAAGCAATACCGGGAGGAATCAATCATGTTGGAAAAGCTGCGGCTGGCGAATCCCGAACTGGACATACTCCATGTGGAAGACCCTCAGTTCGCCCGCTATGGGACCCTTCACCCCACCATCCATCTGCCGGAGATGCGTCAATTCCTCTACAGCGTGGAGCGGACGGAATTCGAGCATTACGTCCCCTGCGAGGAACGCCTGATGTCCATGCCGGAGGCGGACCAGTTCAAGGACGGACTCTTTGGCCAGGTCCCCTGCCAGATCGGCTGGTACTACGGGAACTGTGACCGGCTGAACGCCGTGGAGTACCACAAGTGCAGCGAGGTCCTCTACGAATACGAGGACTGCGTCCTCATCCTGGGACTTCTCTGGGATATGCAGGACGGCGGGCTGGACACATCCGCCATGCGGGTATTCTACGTCCCGGCCAACACCTGCGTGGAGCTGTACGCCACGACCCTGCACTTCGCCCCCTGCCGGGCGGGCCAGGCCCCGGTGATGCAGATTGTAGCCCAGTCCCTGGGGACCAACACGCCGCTGCTGAAGCCGGCCCGGACAGCGGAGGCAGAGGACCGCTATCTGCTCCAGCGCAACAAATGGCTGCTGGTCCATCCGGAGTTTGCCGCGTCGGAACCGGAGGCCGCGGTGGGTTTGCGGGGAAAAAACCTGGCCGTTGTTCCCGTTGCATCTGTTTGATAACAATTTTTTGAGGAGGAATCGTCATGAGCAATATTGCACGCAACTATGAAATTGCAAAAGAACTGTACGGAGAGGTGGGCGTTGACACCGACGCCGTCCTGAAGAAGCTGGCGCAGGTACCCATTTCGGTCCACTGCTGGCAGATTGACGACCTGCAGGGCTGGGAATTCCCTGCAGCCGCTATGACCGGCGGCATCGCCGCCACCGGCGACGCGCCCGGCAAGGCCAACACCCCGGAGGAATTCATGGTCAACCTGTCCAAGGCCCTAGACCTGATTCCCGGCCACACCAAGCTGGCCCTCCACTCCATCTATATGAACAAGCACGGCAAGAACATCCGCCGCAACGAGATTACCCCCGCCGAATTTGCCGAGTGGGTGGACTACGCCAAGGAGCGGGGCATCGGTCTGGATTTCAACCCCACCTACTTTTCTCACCCTGAGTTCGACTCCAGCGCCACCCTCACCAGCCCCGACGAGGGCGTGCGCCGGTTCTGGATTGAGCACGGCATCGCCTGCCGGAAGATTGGCGACTACTTTGGCCGCGAGCTGGGCGAGAAGTGCATCACCAACCACTGGATCGGCGACGGCAGCAAGGACATCTGCGTGGACAAGCTCCGCCCCCGCATGATTCTGAAGGACTCCCTGGACCAGATTTTCGCAGAGCCTCTGGAGCACAACATCGACTCCTGCGAGTCCAAGGTCTTCGGTCTGGGCAGCGAAGCCTATGTCCCCGGCTCCAACGAGTTCTACACCGAGTACGCCGCCCACACCGGCAAGTGCATCGTCTGCATGGACGCGGGCCACTTCCATCCCACCGAGACCATCGGTCCCAAATTCTCCAGCTACCTGGCCTTCGGCGATGAAATCCAGCTCCACGTCTCCCGCCCCGTCCGCTGGGACTCCGACCACGTTGTCATCCTCGACGACGCCACCAAGGAGATTATGGAGGAGATTGCCGCCTATGACGCCTACGACAAGGTCCACATCGGCACCGACTACTTTGACGCCTCCATCAACCGCATTGCCGCCACCGCCATCGGCGCGCGCAGCGCGCGCCGCGCCCTGCTGCTGGCGATGCTGCGGCCCATGGAGGAGCTGAAAAAGCTGGAGTACGAGGGCAACACCACCAAGCGGCTGGCGCTGCTGGAGGAAGTGAAGATGCTGCCCGCGGGCCTCGTCTGGGACTACTTCTGCGAGAGCCAGAACGTTCCGGGCCGGGAGTGGATCAAGGACCTGAAGACCCGTTAAGTCCCGCCGCCCGGTTTAACTGAAAATCAGTAAGAAAGTAAAAAGGAGAACATCACATGGAACGCAATATTCTTATCCCCGATACCGACTTGAAAGTATCCCCCCTGGGCCTTGGCACCGTAGACGCCGGCGTGCGCTGGGGCAAGGACGGGGCCGATCAGGACCTGATCTACGGCACGTATATGGACCAGGGCGGCAACCTCATCGACTGCGCCCACGTCTACGCCGACTGGCAGGTGGTGGATGGCCGTCAGGAGGTCGCCCGCGCCGAGCGCGTCACCGGCGACTGGATGCAGCGCAACGGCGCCCGCGACAAGGTTGTGCTCATGACCAAGGGCGGACACCCCGTCTACACCCACCCCGATATGGACCTGCATATCAACCGGGTGACGAAAGCCGACATGCGGGGCGACCTGGTGGGCTCCCTGCGGACTCTGCGCACGGACTATATCGACATCTATTTCTATCACCGCGACGACCCCCGCATTCCGGTGGAGGAGATGGTGGAGACCATGCAGGACTTCGTCCGGGAGGGCAAAATCCGCTATTTCGCTCTCTCCAACTGGTCCGCTGAACGCCAGCGCGCCGCCGACGCCTACTGCAAAAAGATGGGCTACCGCGGCAGCGTGGCTGACCAGGCCCTTCTGAATCTGGGCTCCAAGTATATGAACCCCCTGCCCGACGACACCCTGGTGTACGTCAAGGGCGGCCTCTACGACTACCATGTGGAGAACAGACGCAGCCTGATGATGCCCTACATGGGCAACTGCTCCGGCTTCTTCCACATCTACGCCGCCAAGGGCGAGGAGGCGGTGCAGGGCCATCCCTACGCCACCGAGGGCAACCTGCGCATGGCCCGCCGCCTGCGGGAGCTGACGGAGAAGTACGGCTGCGCTGTGACCAACATCGTGCTGGGCTACTTCATGCAGGAGAAATTCCCCTGCGTCCCCCTCTACGGCCCCATCAACGCGGCGTCTATCGTGGAAGCGGCCAGAACCTTTGACATCCAGTTCGGACCGGAGGTCTACGATTTCTGATTGTGCGCACCGTGCCGGCAGTTCCCTGCACGGGAGCTGCCGGCGGGTAAAAATGGAGAAGAAGGGAGTTTATGTCTTATGGGAAACGAGAAAATTGATTTCTCTGATGTCATTCTGAAATTAGAGGATATCAACAAGAGCTTTCCGGGCGTGAAGGCGCTGCAGCACATGCAGATCGAGCTGGCCCGCGGCGAGATGCACGCCGTCTGCGGCGAGAACGGCGCGGGGAAATCCACAATGATGAAGGTCATCACCGGCGTCCACAAGGCGGACAGCGGCAGTATCTACCTCAACGGCGAAAAAGTGGACATCCGGGAGCCGAACGACGCCTATGGCAAGGGGATCGCCATCATTTTCCAGGAAACCAGCCTCTTTAAGGACCTGACCGTCCTGGAGAACATGTTCATGGGCCACGAGCCGGTGACAACGGTGGCGGGCTTCATCCCCAACATCAACTATGGGGCGATGCGGAAGAAGGCGGACGAGATTTTTGACTTTCTGGGCATTGCCGGCCAGATCGACTATGACGCCAAGATCGACAACCTGGGCGTGGCGTCCAAGCAGATGGTGGAGATTGCCAAGGCCCTGACCTACGACGCCAAGGTGCTGATTTTCGACGAGCCGACCGCCGCCCTGACCAACAAGGAGGTGCGCGCGCTCTTCCGTACCATCGCCCGCCTGAAGGAGCAGGGCATGAGTATGCTGTACATCAGCCACCGCATGGAGGAAATCTTCGAGATTGCCGACCGGGTGACGGTCATCCGGGACGGCTCCTATGTCAACACCGCTCCCATCGGGGACGTGACGGAGCAGCAGCTCATCAGCTGGATGGTGGGCCGCGAGATGAACGACATGTACCCCAAGGCGGAGGTGACAATCGGCGAGACCATCCTCCAGGTCAGCAACCTGTGCCGTTCGGGAGAGAAGGACGGCTTCCCCCTGGACCACGTCTCCTTCGATGTGCGCCGGGGCGAGATCTTCGGCATCGCGGGTCTGGCGGGCGCGGGCCGGACGGAGATGGCCGAGTGTCTGTGCGGCCTGCGGAAGTACGACTCCGGCGACGTGACTTTTGAGGGGCGGCAGCTCCACGCGAAAAACTACCGGGAGGCCATCAACGACGGCTTTATCTATGTCTCCGAGGACCGGAAAAAATATGGCCTGGTGGTGGCCATGTCCATTGAGAACAACCTCACCATGTCCATCCTCTACCGCCTGCTCAAGAACCATTTCATCGACTTTGAGGCAGAGGACAAGCTGGTGGACAAGTATATGCAGGACCTGCGGGTCAAAGCGCCCAACCGGGAATTCGTGGTGGAAAACCTCTCCGGCGGCAACCAGCAGAAGGTGCTGGTGGCAAAAGCCCTGTGCGCGGAGCCGAAAATCCTCATTCTGGACGAGCCGACGCGGGGCGTGGACGTGGGTGCGAAATCGGAGATTCACCGCATTGTCAGCTCCCTGGCCAAGACCGGCCTGACCATCATCATGATCTCCTCGGATATGCCGGAGCTGCTGGGCATGTGCGACCGGCTGATGGTGCTCAAGGGCGGGAAGAAGACAGGCGTGCTGGACCGGTCGGAGTTCTCCCAGGAAAAAGTATTGAAGCTGGCTCTGTAAGGAAGAAAGGAGGCGGGTAATATGAAGAAGAAAAATCCCATTTCCGCGTTCCTTTCCTCGCGGGAAGGCGCGCTGGCGGTCTTTGTAGTCATTTGCTTTGTGGTTCTGTGCCTGACCACCAATCTGGTGGGCAGCATGTTTGTGTACCTGCGGGACCTGTCCTACCTGCTGGTGGGCGGTCTGGCGCTGATGATGGTCATTCTGCTGGGCGAGATCGACATCTCCTCCGGTACGGTGCTGGGCCTCATCGGATTCTGTTCCTTTACCCTGGTGCAGCGGAACGTGCCGCTGATTATCTGTATTCTGGTGGGCATCCTGGTGGGTATGCTCAACTCCCTGGTGGTGGGGTTCATCACGGTCCGCTTCCGGGTCCCGTCCATGATCGTGTCCCTGGCGATGGTCAAGCTGCATATCGGCCTGTTTTCCCTCCTGCCCAACGCCGGGTATGTGTCCAATATTGACCCGGCCATCACCGCCGTGGGCACCATGCGCATCGGTCCCTTCCCCGCTATGCTCTTCATCTCCTTTATCCTGCTGGCTTTCTTCTGCTGGCTGATGAAGTACACCCCCTATGGCCGCAAGGTCTACGCCGTGGGCGGCTCGGCGGAATCCGCTGTCCTGGCGGGCATCAACTCCGACAAAATCAAGATTAAAACCTATCTCGTCTCCGGCGCGCTGCTGGGCGTCACGGCTGTGATGTACTGGCTGCCCAAGACCCAGGTGCAGCCCTCCAGCTGCATGGGTATGGAGATGTATTTCCTGCCCATCGCCGTGGTGGGCGGCGTGAGCATCATGGGCGGTTCGGGCCGGCCCATCGGCATCCTGGTGGCGAGCTTCCTCATCGCCCTCCTGCAGCGGGCCAGCTACCTGCTGGACCTGGGTACGCAGTGGATGTATCTCAGCTACGGCGTGATCGTCCTGGTGGCGGTGTACAGTATGTTCGCGGAAATCCCCTTCCTGAAAAAGCACGGCAAGACAGAGAAAGGCGGTGGCGGCAATGCGTAAGGGCTTCAAGGTTTCCTATGAAATTATCATGGTGTTGATTCTGGCCGTCATGATTGCCGTGTTCGGCATCCTGACCAACGGGCTGTTCTTCCGCCCGGCCACCATGATCGGCTGTACCGCCGACGTGGCGTACCTGGGCGTGCAGGCGATGGCTATGACGCTGATTATCCTTACGTCGGGTATCGACCTGTCCGTCAGCTACCAGATGGTGTGCTCCGCCATGGTCTGCGCGTGGTGCTTCAACGCTTTCAGCGTCAGTATGGGCGCGGGTCCCGCCATTGCCCTGGCCGTGACCGCCTGCATTCTCTCCGGCTTTGTCTTCGGCGGCGTCAACGGCATCATCGCCAAGCACACACCCATCAACCCCTGGCTGATTACCATGTCCACCATGTACATCTTCCAGGCCATCAGCTGGTTTTTCGGCACCTCCTTCGCTTTCTCCGCCGGGAACCCGGTGGTGGACATCGGCAACGCGAAGCTGGGCGGCATCGTCCCCACGCAGCTGCTGGTACTGCTCCTTGTCTTCGCCGTGTTCTGGGTGTTGGAGAAACGGACCACCTTTGGCCGCTATGTCCACGCCATCGGCTATAATGAGAACGCGGTGAACTACTCCGGTGTGGACGCCGGAAAAATGAAGTTCTGGGTCTACACCCTGGGCGGCCTGATGAGCGCGGTGGCGGCGTTGATGTACCTGGGCCGCAGCTGGCAGATCAACCAGGAGACCGGCGTGAACATGAACATTGAGGTCATTGCGCTGGTGGTTCTGGGCGGCACCAGCACCGCGGGCGGCGTCGGCGGCGTGACCGGCTCCCTGCTGGCCTGCCTGATTATCGGCGTGCTGAAGAAGGGCCTTGCCCTGATGGGTCTGCCCGGCACTGTGTACAACTTTATCGTGGGCATTGTCCTCATCTGCTCCCTGATCTTCTTTGCCTATCTGGAAAAGCGCAAGAAGATGGTCAGCCGCAAGATGGCCATTGCCAACATGGATCAGTAATCCCTGTTTCCGTATCACACCCGTTTTTTTCGGGACACCCCCGAAGAAATAAATGTATGAAAGAAATTGGAGGAAAATCATGAAACGTCTGAAGAAATTACTTGCTCTGATTTGCGCTCTGGTCCTGTGCCTGTCCCTGGCCGCCTGCAGCGGCGGCGGCAACGGCGGCAATGGCGGCGGTTCCGGCAGCTCCGGCGGCTCCGGCGACATCAGCATTGCCTACATCCCCAAGGAGCGGAACGAATCCTTCTGGCAGGCGGTTGAGGCCGGCGCACAGCAGGCGGCTAAAGACCGCGGCGTGAACCTGATTATGTACGGCGACGCCGCAGGCGCGAACACCGCCGCCAACCAGTCCACCTACGTGGAGACCGCCACCGAACTGGGCGTGAACGCCATCGTCTTCGCCGCCCTGGACGCCGACTCCACCGACGCCGCCCTCCAGGCCGCGCAGGCCGCCGGAATCTCCGTGGTGGGCTTTGACTCCGACCCCGGCGAGGAGGCCCGCGACTGGTTTGTCAACCAGGTTGACCCCGCCGCTCTGGCTGAAATCCTGCTGGACGACCTGGTCACGAACATCGGCAGCAAGTATTCCGCATCCTCTCCCGCTCTGGTCTACCTGGTCTCCACCAACCTGACCACCCCCAACCAGAACACCTGGATCGAGCACCTGAAAGCGGTCTATTACTCTGACTACGAGATCGTGTACACCGAAAGCGGCGCCATCGACTTCGACGCCTGCAAGGACAACACCCGCAAGAATACATACACCGTCAACGAGAAATACAACATGCTGGATATGCGCTGCAATCCGGACAGCGACATCATCTACGCCGGCGACGGCGACGGTCTGACCGAGATTGAGGCCACCCTCTCCGCTCACTCCGACATCAACGCCCTCATCTCCCTCACCACCAACGTCATCGCCTCCTGCGCCACCGCCATTGACAGCTGCGGCATGTCCGACACCTGCATTTTCAACGGCATCGCCACCCCCGGCGACTCCAAAGCCTATCTGGAGAGCGGCCTGATGACCACCGTGGTCCTGTGGCAGGCTTACGACCTGGGCTACCTGGCTGTTGACGCGGCCTACGCCGCCGCTGCCGGCGAGCTGAAGGAGGGCGCAACCTCTTATGTCTCCGGTCTGTCCGGCAAGACCCAGGTGGAGGGCGTCTCCACCTATGAGGACAGCCACCACGTGGACGGCGTGACCGTCTACCTGGGCGCGCCCGCTACCTTCACCCTGGATACCCTGGACTGCTGGAAGTCCTGATTCCTCCCCCTCGGACTGCGCACGCCGGGATTTGCTGTAAAAAGGGGCGCACCCTTGCGGTGCGCCCCTTTTCTGTGTAAAATAGGGGGGAAAGACCCCCGCAAGTTTTGTCCGCCGGACAGGCGGACCAGGAAAGAGAGGCAGAGCACATGCGTTATCTGATTGGTATTGATAACGGCGGTACATTTTCCAAAGCAGCCGTCTTCACCGAGGACGGCAGACAGATTTCTGCGGCCAGCGTCCCCAGCGTCACCTATGCCCCCAAGCCGGGCTATACGGAGCGGGATATGGACGAGCTGTGGACGGTAAACGCCCAGGCTGTCCGGGAGGCCATTGAAAAGAGCGGCATTGACCCCAAATTGATTGCGGGCGTCTCCTTCTCCGGCCACGGCAAGGGGCTGTATCTGGTGGGGAAGGATGGCCGTCCCGCCTACCGGGGCATTCCCTCCACCGACGCCAGGGCCTGGGCTTATATCCAGCAGTGGCAGAAGGACGGTACCGCCCAGGAGGTATATAAAAAGACCTTCCAGGAAATTCTGGTCATGCAGCCGGTTGCGCTGCTGGCGTGGCTCCGGGACAACGAGCCCCAGGCGCTGGCCAATACCCGCTATATCTTCGCGGTCAAGGACTATATCCGCTACAAGCTCACCGGCGAGGCTTACGGGGAATACAGCGATTTCTCCGGCGGAAATCTGGTCAATCTGACCACGAAAGACTACGACCCGGAGCTGCTGGCCCTCTTCGGCCTGGAGATGTGTCTGGACAAGCTGCCGCCCCTGCGCTACGCGGCGGACCTGTGCGGATATGTGATGGAGGAGGCGTCCCGGCAGACCGGCATTCCCGCCGGGACCCCCTGCGCCGCCGGTATGTTCGACGTCAACGCCTGCGGCATTGCCAGCGGCCTGTCCAGCCCGGAGGAGATGTGCATGGTGGCTGGCACCTGGAGCATCAACGAGTTCATCGCGCCCCAGCCCATCACCAACGGCACCGTCGCCCTCAACTCCATGTTCTGCATCCCCGGCTATTTTCTCGTGGAGGAGAGCAGCCCCACCTCGGCGGGTAATATGGAGTGGTTTGTCCGCAACCTCATGGGCTATGAGCGGGAGGAGGCAAAGGGCGGTTCCATTTACGATCTGACAAACCAGTGGGTGGAATCCATCCAGCCGGAGGACTGCGGCGTGATTTTCCTGCCTTTCCTCAACGGCTCCAACGAAAATCCCCTGGCAAAAGGCACCTTTGTGGGGCTGACGGATTTCCACAAGAAAAAACACATGCTGCGGGCGGTCTATGAGGGTATTGTCTTCTCCCATGTCACCCACGTGAAAAAGCTGCTGGCCAACCGGGAGCCGCCCAAGAGCATCCGTCTGTCCGGCGGAGCGGCCAATTCCGGCGTCTGGGTGCAGATTTTTGCCGACGCCCTCCAGATCCCCATTGACGTGACGGCGGGGAAGGAGCTGGGCTGCCTGGGCGCCAGCATCGCCGCAGGCATCGCCGCGGGCATCTACCCGGACTACCAGAGCGCGATTGCGAAGACGGTGCAGATTACCAGGACCGTTCAGCCCCGTCCGGAGTACCGGGCTGTCTACGAGGAGAAATACAAGACCTACCGCGCCGTCATCGGCGGGCTGAACGACGTATGGGAGCGGTTCAAGAACTGAGGGAATCTTTTTCTTGCACAAAGGGCGCGGGGGTGATATGATGGAGCGGAACCAAGAAATTTTCCGGACCGTCCTGCCGGGCGGCGGGAGGACCGGAACAGGAAGGATGAGTCCCATCGCTACCATTAAAGACGTTGCCAGGCAGGCCGGCGTGAGCATATCCACGGTGTCCCGCGTTTTGAACAACACCCAGTCCGTCAGCCCGGAGCTGGCGGAAAAAGTGACGGCGGCGGTAGAACGGCTGGGCTACTGCGCCAATGCGGCGGCGCGGGGCCTGCGGGTAACGCAGACGAACCGGATTGCCATTATTCTCACCAGCCTCTCCCGCGTTTTTTTTACGACCGTGCTGGAGGGAATCCATCAGGAGGCGTCCCAGCTGGGCTACTCCCTTCTGATCACGGAGACCCACGACAACATCCAGGAGGAGATTCGGGCGGTGGACTTCTTTGCCTCCCAGTGGGTGGACGGCATTATCCTGGCCTCCAGCGCCTACGGGACGGACAAGACCACGCGGGACCATATCGCGCGGCTGGGCAGTCTGTTCAAGAAGGATACGCGCATTCCCGTCGTCACCCTGGAGTTCCCGCTGAATAACGCCCAGGTGGGGGCGGTGGTCATCGACCACGAGCAGGCGGCCTACGAGGCGGTGCGCTATCTGCTGCAGGATCTGGGACGGCGGCATGTCATCCATATCTCCCATCCGGCGTGGCACTATATCGGTCAGAAGCGCATTCTGGGCTACCGGCACGCCATGGAGAACGCCGGATTTTCCCTGGACGAGTGTACTGTGCTGGAGGGGGATTACTCCACGTACTCCGGCCACGCCCTGACGCGGCAGGCGCTGAAGCGGCGGATTCCCTGCGACGCAATCTTCTGCGCCAACGACCAGATTGCCGTCGGCGCGCTGAAAGCCTGCGAGGAGTCCGGGGTCAGCGTGCCGGAGCAGATTGCCATTGTGGGGATTGACGATATTTTCGCCGCCTCCATCGTATCCCCCCCCCTGACCTCGGTCCATGTGCCGAAGCAGGAGATGGGAGCCGCCGCAATGAAGCTGCTGCACAGCATGGTGGAGAATGGGTGCGCCGGCAGGCGGAAAATCATCAAGCTGGACTATGAGCTGATTGAGCGGGCCACAACCCGGAAGGGCGCGGAGAACTCGCTGAAATTTCTGGAGTGGTGACGGCGCGGGGAGACGCGCCTGCGCAGACAAGGAAGGAGAGAACGTTTTGAAAAAATATGCTATTGGACTGTATGAAAAGGCAATGCACCCCGGCCTGAACTGGCGGGAAAAGCTGGCGTTTGCAAAGGAGAGCGGCTATGATTTTGTCGAAATCAGCATAGACGAGAAGGACGAGAAGCTGGCCCGGCTGGACTGGACCGCCCAGGAACGCCGGGAGCTTCTGGACGCCATGCAGGAGACGGGCCTGCCCATCCGGAGCATGTGTCTGTCCGGACACCGGAAATACCCCCTCGGCTCTGCGGACCCGGCGGTCCGGGCCAGGGGTATGGAGATTATGGAAAAGGCGGTGCAGCTGGCGGACGGCCTGGGCGTGCGGGTGATCCAGCTGGCGGGGTACGACGTCTACTACGAGGACAGCTCGGCGGAGACAAAGGCTCTGTTTCTGGAAAATCTCCGGAAGGCCGCGGAAATGGCCGCAGTCCGGGGGATTGTGCTGGGCTTCGAGACCATGGAGACGGATTTCATGAATACAGTGTGGAAATCCATGTTCTACGTCAACGCGGTGAACAGCCCCTATCTGGGCGTGTATCCCGACTCCGGCAACCTGACCAACGCCGCCCTGACCGGTAAGAACAGCGTGCTGGAGGACCTGAAATCCGGAAAAGGCCATCTTGTGGCCCTGCACCTGAAGGAGACCGTACCCGGCGTGTTCCGGGAGGTGCCGTTCCTGACGGGACATGTGGACTTCGAGAGCGTCATCCGGACGGCCTGGGACCTGGGCGTGCGCCGGTTTGTGACGGAGATGTGGTATGTGGGCAACGATGATACGTGGAAGGACGACATCCGCTTTGCCTGCAAGAGCATGAGCGATATTCTGGACCGCCAGGTCTGATGATATGAGAGATGCCCGGAAGGCCTTACAGGCTTTCCGGGCATTGTGCCGCAAAATGGGAAATATTTCATAAAGGGCTTGCCATTTTGGAAAAAATAGGAGCTCCCCGCATTTATTCCTTTTGTCCAGATACAACAAATTCATAAAGTTGTTTGTTGCAGTTGCGTTTACGGACAATACGATATGCAACATTGACAAAACCAATTGCGGTCATCATATCAACATATATTTTTTCAGCTGGAACGGTAACGCCGTAAAAATTGGAATTCCCGATAATATAGAATACCTTGCCCCCAGAAGCCAATCCTGCATATACGGAAGACAGGTGTTTGCGCATATCCTCAAAATATTTTGAAACATAATTCGCCATTAGCCCCGCAGACCTGTTGTCTGCATCAGATATTTTTTCTGCAATATCATAAACATATTGAGGAAGGGAATGATCACTTTCCCATGTACCTAATAAACTTGTAGCCCGTCCCCATGTTCCGCCTATAGCCCTCCAGTCAAGATCGGCGGCTTGTTCGGATGTCTCAAGATAATCCAACCAATACATATAAGGACGTAATTCTCGAATATATGAAATCCTGTTTGGATATGGCGGAGAGGTAATTACTGTTTCATATTTCCCGACAAGGTCCATAGGAACGGATCTTGAGTCGTGCAATAGTACTTTTGATGTTGCGCAGGGCTGTAAGGATGCACTTTTAGCAACCATTTCACAAACAGCAATAAATGTTGTTTGTGCGGTCTCAATCGAGAAGAAAACATGATTACCGTCTTTGAATGATGTAGATACATGGTTAAACGCAGCATTTGAGAGTTCGATTATAATTCGGCAAAAGGAGACCGTAAGCAGTTGTGAAACAACGCTGTCTTCGACAGTTTTAATCGCAGATTTCAGCTTTGCCAGAAAGCTGGCTTGCGGTGGATTCCACCAACGGTCAATATTGTATATGGGAGGAAGCGCAGCAGGAGCGTACCCTTCTATGTTCTGCATCAAAGCCTTTGCAATAGATAAGAATTCTTCAATCTTGTTTTGTGGATAGATGTCTAATTTTGCATTTCCTAACCAAACCAAAAATGGATTGATCTCTAATGCAAATGATGAAATACCTCTGTTGGCGCACACTAATTCTGTTGTCCCAGTGCCAGAAAAAGGCTCCATAACACATCCGGGTGTGTAGTCCAGTTCAGTAAGTATTTCCTCAACCAAGCGGACAGAATACGCTGGAGTAAGGCGCAGCCATCCATGTCTCCCCAACGATGAATTGTACTTGAACGTATATTGCGCGTTTTGCGTTGTTGCTCCTTTATGCATTTACTCAGCCCTCATCAGATGTGCAAGGACATTCTGAATCTTTTCCCTAAAGTATTCTTGATTGCTGTTCATGAATTGGACAAAGTCAAATTCAATAACCTGTTTGAAAAAGCTAAAGGTTGAAGCGTAAGGGGATGCCGCAATAAAACCCTGGAGAATAGCCCACTTTGCGACATGATATCGGGCGGCAATATCATCGTCGATTTGTGCAGACATAACCATTAAGCAGGGAATATATCCGTTGGCATAAGCATTTGCTGCATTGGCAATATCAGCATTCTGCCGCTTGGAATCTTTGCTTTTGTATCCCTGCCGCACCTCAAAGACAATACCGGTTATTGCTTCACGAATAGGAGCGGCCAGTTCCAGATGATCCGCCACTTGCATCATCCATGCTGCGCATCGTTCCTTATTTTCCTTATTCGGAATTTTGTCAAGTATAATTCGTCCGTCCAGAGAGAGTTTACGCTCTTTTCCGTTAGCTCCAACAACCTTGTAAGACCATATGACATCGTCAGCGCTGAGGCCAAGATAATCCATGAAAATAGCTCTCACAAGACGTTCACAACCTATGCCAATTTGTCGATAGACGCTGGTAATGCCGCCAGCCGCTTTGTGCGCAGAATACATAAGAGGACTATCTAACCCAAGCCACTTATAGAACGCATCTGCTCCGTATAATGTTTGGAATTCTGCAAGTGAAAACCCGCCGTTTCGTCCGTGTCCAAATTTAGGCGAGTAGTTTGCACATTCATTGATTGGCTCAATAAGTATATTTCTGTATCTAATGCTTTGCTCAGTTGTCACGATCTTTGTCTCCTTACCTTTCGTTCGCAGCGGATAATTACTCCCGCTTTTTCCGCCGGAAGATCTCCGGCAGCCGCGGCGGCGCGGGCTTCTCCACCCGTCCGGTGAGCAGGAAGCTGTCCAGGGGCCGGCCCGCCGCATTCATCAGCAGCACCGCAAAACCCGCCCCTTCGGGCCAGGGGCCGTAGTAACGCAGCAGCGCCGTGAAAAAGCCGCAGCCCGCGCCGTAAAGCAGCTGTCCCGCCGGGCTGATGGGCGAGGTAACGGGATCGGCGGCCAGGAAGAACGCCGCCAGCATCAGACTGCCGCTGAACAGCTGGTAGAGCATCCACTCTGTTCTGCCGTTCCCCCAGGAGAAGACGAACGTCAACGCCGCCGCCGTCCCCAGCATACTCGCCGGAATCCGCCAGGAGATCACCCCTCGGACAATAAGAAACAGTCCGCCCAGCATCAGCAGCAGTGCGCTCACCTCCCCGGCCTCGCCGCTGGTCAGCCCCACCAGGACCTCCGGGATGCTGTACAGCTCCCGCAGGCCCGCCATGTCGTTGGCCCGGAGCAGCTCCAGCGGCGTGGGCTGGAGAGCCGCGTCCACTGCGCCCCAGAGGGGGAGGCTGGCGTGGGGGGCGGTCCAGGCGCGCATCTCGCCGCCCCACAGCAGCAGTACCGTACGGGCGGTCAGAGCCGGGTTGAGAATGTTCTGCCCCAAGCCGCCAAAGAGCTGCTTAACGATAATAATGGCAATGAAATCCCCCAGCAGCAGGAGCTGGTAGGGGACCGCAGGCGGACACAGCAGCGCCAGTAGCAGTCCTGTCACGACGGCGCTCAGGTCCCCAGGCCCCTGCCGCCGGAGCAGCCGGAAAATCGTCTCAAACGCATAGCACCCCGCCGCCGATACCAGGGCGTTTACCGCCGGGCGGGGGCCGAAATTGTACACCGCAAATCCCAACGCCGGGAGCAGGGCCACGATGACGGCGGACATCATCTGTCCCATACCGTACCCGGTACGGATGTGGGGGGCGGAGGAACCGGCCAGCGTCAAATTTTTGTAGTTCATACCCGCTCCTTTCTCTCCCCGCGGAACGCCTGGAGCAGCGGCATCCGGCCAGGACAGACGTATGTACACGCGCCGCACTGGATGCAGGCGGACAGCTGTTCCGTCTGCCGTCCCGCTTGCATCTCACGGTACATGACCACAGGCCGCAGGCCCACGGGACAGGCCCGGATGCACCGTCCGCACCGGATGCAGCGGGGGTGGGCGGAGGCCCGCTCCTCATCCCCGCAGAAGGCCAGCACAGCCCCGTCGTCCCTGCCCAGCGGCGCGTCCATGTCGTACTGGGCGCGTCCGGTGACAGGTCCGCCCAACACAATTTTATAGGTCTTGGGGTCCACCCCGCCGCAGGCGTCCAATAGGAAGCGGATAGGCGTGCCGATGGGGCAGAGCAGATTGCGGGGCTGCTGGATGCCGGACCCGGCTACCGTCACCACCCGGTGGGTCAGGGGACGGCCCAGATACACCGCCTCGTAGACGGCATACACAGCCCCGGCGTCCACCACGGCGCACCCAACGGCGGCAGCTCCCGCCCCCGGCGGTACCCGGCGGCGGGTAATAGCGCGGCAGAGGGGCCGCTCGGCGCTCTGGGGGTAGGGCAGGGAGACGGCGTCCACCACAGCAGGGGATTTGTTCTCCCGGATTTTGTCCTGAAGGGTCTGGATGGCCTCCCGCTGTTCGCTCCCCAAGGCGATGTGGACCCGGTCCACACCGTACAGCTTCGCCAGAATCCCCGCCCCCTCCAACAGCTCCGCCGTGCGCTCCAGAACCAGACGGCAGTTCCCCGCCATATACGGCTCCTTCTCGCAGGCGCAGATAATCACCGTGTCCGTCCGCCCAACGCCGGCGGCAATCTTGGACAGAATCGGACTGCCGTCCCCATCCGCTATGCCCGCCTCCTGAATCAGCGTGAGCAGCTGGCGCAGCGGCAGGCTGGCCGGGTTGGCCGGGGGCCGGACGGCGGGCGAAAGAGTATCGCTGAAGTCGTTGTCCACCACCACGCTCAGTTCAGACGCGCCGCTGCCCTGGACCCGCGGCCCAATCGCGCTGACCCGTCCCGCTATGGGCGCGTATACCCCAGGGGTCCCGCCGCCGGGGTCCGCGATTTTCTGCCCCACAGTGACATAGTCCCCCGTTTTGACGCCGGGCCGGGCCGGTACCGCCAGCGCCACTTGCGGCGGCGGCGGCAGAGGCTCTATAGGTGCGGAAAAGGCGGTGTTTTGCGGTGCGCCGCCGAAAAATCCATATCTTATCATTTGTTTGGCTCCTTGCAGGCAACATTTCCCTGCTTACATCATACACCAGCCGCCGCCCGTTGTCCAGAAAATTTTGCGGTCCGGGACAGCGGTTTTACTTGACAGAGGCGTAGGAAAGCGAGTATTATAGAGGTGGATTTTCGTCGGCGGATAAAAAGGGGTTGTCCGCTGCTTATTTCCGCGCCCGGCGATGCGTCACCGCCAGGCTTGCGCAAACCCCCATACCATAAATGCATAGGAGGAAAACTGACCCATGACTTTTACAGTCATCCAATTCGCTCTCGCCCTGCTGGTGGGCATCGCGGTGAGCGCGGCGGTTTTCTTCTTTCTCGGTATCAGCTATCGGAAGAAAATAGCGGAAAAAGAAATCTCCAGCGCGGAAGAAGAGGCGCGCCGTATTCTGAACGAGGCGATTAAAAGCTCGGAGAGTAAAAAGCGCGAGGCCCTGCTGGAAGCAAAAGAGGAAATTTTACGCAGCCGCAGCGAATATGAGAAGGAAGAAAAGAGCCGCCGGGCCGACCTGCAAAAGCAGGAACGCCGCCTGCAGCAGAAAGAGGAGAATCTGGACCGGAAAACAGAGAATATCGAGCGGAAAGAAGAGGCCCTGCTCCATAAGCACGAGGAGGCCGACCGGACGCGGGAGGAAATTGACCAGATCAAAAACAGCCAGGCGGAGATGCTGGAGAAAATCTCCGGCCTCACCGTGGAGGATGCAAAGAAATATCTGATCTCCCAGGTGGAGTCCCAAGTGACCCATGAGGCGGCGGTGAAGATCAAGGAGATCGAGGCCCGCGCCAGAGACGAGGCCGACCAGCGCGCCAAGGAAATTGTCACCATCGCTATCCAGCGGTGCGCGGCAGACCATGTGTCCGACATAACCGTCAGTGTGGTTCCCCTGCCCAATGACGAGATGAAGGGCCGTATTATAGGCCGCGAGGGCCGCAATATCCGGGCCATTGAGACCCTGACCGGCGTGGACCTGATTATCGACGACACGCCGGAGGCAATTACCGTATCCTGCTTTGAACCGGTGCGCCGGGAGATCGCCCGCGTGGCATTGGAAAAGCTGATTGCCGATGGCCGCATTCACCCTACCCACATTGAGGAGATGGTGGAGAAGGCCCGCCGGGAGGTGGAGGCCATTATCAAGAGCGAGGGCGAGCGGGCTGTGCTGGAAACCGGCGTCCGGGGCCTCCATCCGGAGGTGCAGCGGATGCTGGGACGGCTCCACTACCGCACCAGCTACGGTCAGAACGTATTGCAGCACTCCATTGAGGTCAGCCACATTGCCGGCATGATGGCCGCAGAGCTGGGGCTGGACGTCCACGCCGCCAAGCGGGCCGGACTGCTCCACGATGTGGGCAAGGCCCTGGACCACGAGCACACGGGCAGTACTCATATTGAATTGGGTGTGGAGTTCTGCCGGAAATATAAGGAAAAAGAGGACATCCTCAACGCTATCCAGGCCCACCACGGGGACGTGGAGTGCAAGACCCTGATGGCCTGTCTGGTGCAGGCGGCGGACGCCGTGTCCGCAGCCCGGCCCGGCGCGCGGCGGGAGAATCTGGAGAATTATATCAAGCGTCTGGAGAAGCTGGAGGAGATCACCGGTACCTATCCCGGCGTGGAGAAGTCCTACGCGATTCAGGCGGGCCGCGAGGTGCGGGTGATGGTCCGTCCCGAACAGGTGAATGAAGATCAGATGGTCATCCTGGCGCGGGACCTGGCAAACCGGATCGAAAACGAACTGGAGTACCCCGGCCAGATCAAGGTCCACGTCATCCGGGAGACCAAAGTGGTCGAATACGCAAAGTAAGGCATGTCATCGGCCGGGAGGGCCGGTGACGCAGCCCTTCCGGCAAGCCGCCCAAAAAGTCTTCCCGGCTTTTTGGGCGGCTTCTTCAGAACAGAAAGAGGTGAAGGAAATGTGGTGTCCCAACTGCGGGCATGAATTCAACGGCGTTGTCTGTCCCCGCTGCGGCAGGTCCTCCGCGGCCCGACGCTACTGCCCCCGCTGCGGCAGTCAGGCGGCAGGCAATTACTGCTCCTTCTGCGGGGCGCGGATTCCCTCCTCCGGCGAACCGCCTCTCGGAGACTCCAGCGATAAGAACCGGTGGATTGCCTTTTTCCTGTGCCTGTTTTTGGGCGGTCTGGGAATCCACCGCTTCTATACAGGCAAGGTGGGGACGGGGATTCTGTGGGCGCTGCTGTTCGTGCTGCTGCCGGGAATCGGGATTCTGGCGGTATTGGTGGACCTCGTTTTCATTGTCATGGGAAAATTCCGGGATAAAGCGGGACGCTATCTGCGGTGACAGGCAATCAAAGAGGCTGGCTTGGGACGCCCTCCCAGGCCAGCCTCTTTTTACAGCAGAATCGCGCTGACGAAGCGGACCGCTATGCACAGTACAATCCCCACCGCAGTGGGCAGCGCAGCCGCCAGCGCCGTCCATTTCCGGCTCCCTGTCTCCCGCCAGACCGTCAGGCAGGTGGTACCGCAGGGGAAGTGGAAGAGGGTGAAGAGGAGGACGCACACCGCTGTGACCGTGGTCCAGCCGTTGGCGGTGAGCAGGCTGTGAAGCTCTGCCAGACTGCTGTAATCGGTCAAGGCCCCGGTGGAGAGGTAGCCCATCAGGATGCAGGGGACTACGATCTCGTTGGCCGGGAAACCCAGCACAAACGCCAGCAGGATAAAGCCGTCCAGACCCATCAGTTTGCCCAGGGGCTGGAGCATACCGGCCAGATGCGCCAGGATACTCTGTCCGCCCAGGGACAGATTTGCCGCCGCCCAGATCGCCACCCCCGCCGGAGCCGCTACGAGAACCGCACGTCCCAGCACGAACAGCGTCCGGTCCAGAATGGAGCGCACCAGCGCCTGCCCTACCTGGGGCATCCGGTAGGGGGGCAGCTCCAGGGAGAAGGAGGACGGCTCCCCACGGAGGACCGTTGCGGACAGGAACCGGCTGGCCCACAGCGTCATGGCTACCGCCAGCACGATGGCCCCCATCAGCAGCCCGGCGGCAGCGGCGGAACTCCACAGCCCGTCTCCGGTGACGAAGAACATGGAGATCAGGGCGATCAGCGTGGGCAGGCGTCCGTTGCAGGGCATGAAGGAACTGGTCAGAATGGCAATCAGACGTTCTCTGGGGCTCTGGATGATCCGGCAGCCCATGACGCCGCAGGCGTTGCACCCCAGCGACATACACATGCTGAGGGACTGACGCCCGTGGGCGCCCGCCTTCTGGAAAAAGTGGTCGAGATTAAAAGCCACCCGCGGCAGATACCCCGCGTCCTCCAGGAGCGTGAACAACGGGAAGAAAATCGCCATTGGCGGCAGCATCACCGACACTACCCAGGCGACTGTCCGATACAAGCCGTCTACCAGCGCGCCCTCCAGCCACCAGGGGGCCTGCAAAGCTTGCAGAACCTGCCGCAGCGGCTCCTGCTGTCCCAGCAGCAGCCGGCTCAGCAGCTCGCTGGGGATGTTGGCGCCCACCATGGTCAGCCACAGCGTACCGGCCAGCAGCAGGAGCATCACCGGGATTCCAGTGGCTTTGGAGGTCAGCAGACGGTCCAGCTTCCGGTCCCGGCGTTGAGCCACGGCGTTGTCCTTGATGGACACACGGGCCGCTATGGACGCCGCGCGGGCCATATTCGCCGCCGCACGGCATTCCGCACAGTCGGGACACCCGGCACAGCTGTGGACCTCCGGTCTGGGAGGCGGATTGCTGGCCGTGTCCTCCAGCAGCTGCCGCAGGGTGTCCAGACCCCGCCCGCCACGCGCCGCCGCGCCCGCTACCGGACAGCCCAGTTCCTCCTGAAGAGCATGGAGGTCAATCTCAATGCTCTTTTTTGCCGCCTCGTCCAGCAGGTTCACGCAGACTACCACCGGCCACGCAATCTCCAGGATTTGCAGCGTCAGAGCCAGATTCCGCTCCAGACAGGTGGCGTCCGCTACCACCAGCGTGACGTCCGCCTGTCCGGACAGCAGATAGTCCCGTGTGACCTCCTCCTCGGCGCTGCCGGGGTGGAGGGAGTAGGCCCCGGGCAGATCGACCAGGGTGTAGGTTTTGTTGTGATATGTATAGACGCCTGTGGCGGTGGATACGGTCTTGCCCGGCCAGTTGCCGGTGTGCTGGTGCAGATGGGTCAGAGCGTTGAAAACCGTGGACTTTCCAACGTTCGGATTGCCTGCCAGGGCGATGGTCGGCCCCGGCGCGGGATTTGCTGCCATAGGAATCATCCCTCCCTTTCTTCTGCCGGATAAAACCGGCGGTACTGTCAGTGTATGCGGGAGGTCCCCTCCTTGCGCCTGTCATACAGGAGCAGACGTGTTGGCAGGCACGGTTACTTCTTATTTTTTGCCATCTTGACAAACCGGAAACAGAAGTATATAATAAAAAAAGAAAGAGCGTTGCCGGTAACGGCTGACCCTCAAGTTTGGTTAAAGAAGTAACCGCACTTTGGGCAAGGGGCGGTTACTTCTTATTTTTCGCCTGAATAAACAAGCTACAAACGCCGATGATGACCAAACAAAGCTCTAAGACTTCGGATGTACTCATTGGACAGCCCCCCTTTCTTGTAAGATCAAGGGGCAAGAAGCTGCCCCCGTTCAAGAGGGCCAACCGCATACCGTTTTGGCAACGCTGAAAGATATTTCTTTCCTGACTCCCAGTCTACCACACCATCTGACAAAAAGCAATCCCCACAAGCAAAGTGCAACGGACTGTCAAGCAAAAATTTACTTCTTGCATCATCCTTTTTACTATGCTATAATACAGTTGACGTTCCAAGGAAGTTTAGACAACTCCAAAGTGTCCACGCAAAACGAAACGCCGGAGAGCTCTACCTCTCCGGCGTTCCTCTTGGGCCTTATCTACCCAAGAATAAACGTTCCAGCCATTTGCTTATGTAGTCTGAGACTACATTGGCTGTAATAACCAACAGGAAGTTTGTTAGAACTTCCAAAGCGTCCACCTCCTCCTGCCCCCAGTATTGGGTGGGGAGACGGTGTCAGTATACCATTCTTCGACAATCTCTGCAAGCCATTTTCTTCCACGGAAATCAATTTTTGCAAAAGGGATAAAAACGAGCTATAATAGAAGAATGGGAAAGCAGAAAATAGTCGAATATTTCGAGGAAGTAGAAGCGAGC
>JAAWQS010000037.1 GCA_022800665.1 Oscillospiraceae bacterium | reverse complement strand
GTCCTCCGTAGTAGGAGATGAGAGAAATAGCTATTGAAAAACGGCGGAAAGACTGTTATAATAGGGGCTGGCGTAGCAAATGCTATTGTGTAGGAGGTCCTTGCTCCTGCATAGGGGCATGGGAGAGTCGTGATCTCCCATGTCCTGCCTTATTATTTGCCTCGATGTTGCTATCATACCACGTTTTCCTCGCTTTGACAAGTAGTTTCTTCTTCTGATAAAAATTTTTTCTGCCGGAAAGCAGAACAACCCCTCCGTCGCGCTTCGCGTGCCAGCTCCCCTTTCAGGGGAGCTTTTTTTGATGCAGCGCTCCAGAACGACCAGGCGGAAAGGTCGAAAACAGAGAGAGTTTTCGTAACTCTACCACTGGTAGGTGTTCGTTTTATCGGGGCCGCTGTATAATAAAACGCCAAAGGGAGGCGTTTGCTATATGGATCAAAAGAAAATCGTTTTGAGAATAAACCATGTTGGAAAGGTATACAAAACGGGCGGCGTTTCAACCGCAGCCGTTCATGATGTCAGCTTTGAAATGGCAAAGGGAAGTTTTGTTGGTATCATGGGCGCATCCGGTTCGGGAAAAACTACATTGCTCAATTTGATTGCGGCCATAGACAGAGCTGACCGCGGACAAATAGAAATTGACGGTCAGGACATTTCGGAATTGTCAGAGAACGAGCTGGCATCTTTTCGCCGGGATCATTTGGGCTTTGTTTTTCAGGAATACAATTTGTTAGATACTTTGACCGTTTATGAAAATATCGCATTGGCGTTGACAATTAAACGGATGCCGCGAGAGCGTATAAAAAGAACGGTCGCTGATTTGGCAGAAAGATTAGATATATCGGATGTTTTAAGTAAATTTCCTTATGAAATCTCAGGGGGTCAACGACAACGGTGCGCATGTGTCCGGGCCATTGCGGCAAATCCGAGTCTCATTCTCGCGGACGAGCCGACCGGGGCTTTGGACAGCCGCTCTGCAAAACGGCTATTAGATACTTTTGTCATGCTGTCCCAAACATACGGAGCTGCTGTTTTAATGGTTACGCACGATGCTCTATCCGCCAGCTGCTGTGATAAAATTCTGTTTATGCAGGACGGTACGATTCAAACGTCGCTGGAGCGGGGGCAGGATGGAACACACGAGTTCTTTACCAGAATTTTAGACACGATGGCAAAAATGACAGGAGGCGGCCATTATGTATCTTAAATTATCCATCCGCAGCGCAGGGCGTTCTATATTTGATTATATCCTTTATATCCTTTCGATGGTTATGCTCATTTCCGTTAGCTGCTTTTCAAACTATATTGCCAATTGGGGGGATATGCAAGCAGGCTTTCAGACGATGGCATTACCGCTGCTGACTGCGCTGGTTATGCTGGTCTTGACGGACTATATCCATACATTCATCGTCAAACAGAGAGCGAAAGAATTTGCCATTTATATGCTGCTTGGAATGGAAAAAGGCAGGCTGGCGTCAGTGTTTCTGTGCGAATTGCTTATAGTGGGAACGATTTGCTTCCTTTTGGGCGCAGCTTTAGGCACAGGGATATTTTCCATATACTGTTGTGCGGTATTGCGAGAGGCCCAACACCCGTCCATGCCTGGAATTATTCTGAAAAGCATTTTACAGACGTTCGCTTGTTTTTGCTGCGTAGAAATTTCGTCAATACTCTTGTTGAAACAGAAAATATATAAATTGCAGATTGTGCAGCTTATGCACGAAAAACAGCGCAATCAGCCGCTTAAAGAAAATAGAAAGCCGTTTTGGGGCTGGGTATTGCTTCTTAGCTTTTGTAGTTATTTGATGCTGTTACTTGGCATTTCCTCTATGCCCGACAGGATGGTCTTCGTTTCTGTTTCATTCATTTCAATTCCAATAACGCTGTGCGTTTTCTCGTTTTATAAATACCTGTATGCTTTTATTGCGTCAATTCGTTTGTCGCAAAAGGACATCCTGTATCAAGGCTGCCTGCTGTACCAGCTTGCTGAACTGACAACAGGAGCGAAGACAGGTGCAAATATAAATACGGTTTTTTGCAGCTGCCTGCTCCTTTCAGCGGGTTCGTTTGTGTTTGGCTCGCTGCTGCTTCACCCGGATATTCCGATCTATGCACAAGCAGCTCAACAATGGATGGGGTTTTTGCAAATTAGTATTTGCGTCCTTTTCCTGATTGTCTATTTCTCGATCCTCTCCTTGCTGCAAATGATTGATCTGAAAAGAGGGGCAAGAAACATCCGGATATTGTTTCAAATGGGGAAAAGCCAAGGTGAACTGAAATTGCTGCTCTGTACACAGATGCTTGCAAAGCTGCTTCTGCCAATACTCATGTCATTCCTTGTGCTTTTGACAGCAATACCTTTTGTCAACCATAAGCTGAATTTTATATTACCTGTATCTATGTATAATTTTACGTTCAAAGCTGTCAGCGGCTTTATGCTATGCTTTTTCGGCCTATATGTATGCTACTGCTGCGCAATATGCACAGCAGCCACACGGTATATACGGCAAAACCACTTGCATTAAAAAGAGAAAAGTGGTACAATTATTCCCGTGCTGTTATAAAAAGTTTACAATTCAAAAAGCGAACAAAAATTGTGGAGGAGCAGACATGGAGCAGAGATTAAGCGCACGGGCGATGGAGCTGACACAAGGCGGAATCCGTGCATTTTTCGACAGGGCAGGGCAATATCGGGATGCAATCCACCTGGGAATCGGCGAGCCGGACTTCCCCACACCGCCTGCAATCATTGCGGCAGCGGAGCGGGCATTGCAGGCGGGGTTCACCCATTATACACCCAATGCGGGCTTGATGGAAGCCAGGGAGTCGGTAGCGGACTATCTGGCGCGGTACGGGGTGCAGCGGGACCCCAGGGAGGAGATCATCATCACCTGCGGCGGCATGGGCGCAATTTTTGAGGCGTTACAGTGTCTCATTGATCCCGGCAGCGAGGTTCTTGTCCAAAATCCCCAATGGGTCAACTACGCCGCCCAGATTCGGCTGGCCGGAGGCGTTCCCGTGCGGGTACCGGTGTACGAGGACCGGGGGTTCCGCCTGCAGCCGGAAGATTTGGAGAAATCCATCACAGACAGGACAAAGCTGCTGATTCTCAATTCCCCGAACAATCCCACCGGGATGGTCCTGACAGAAGCGGAGCTGCGGGCAATCAGCGAGGTAGTCTGCCGCAGGGACCTGCTGGTTCTTTCCGACGAGGTGTACTGTGAACTGCTCTACGGCGGGGCGAAGTTCCACAGCATTGGCGCACTCCCGGAAATGGCGGAGCGTACCCTGATAATCAACAGCGCATCCAAAACCTTTGCCATGACCGGCTGGCGGGTGGGTTTCGCGGCGGGGCCAAAGGAAATCATCCGGAAGATGGTGGTTTTACAGGAAAACATGGTCTCCTGCGCGCCTGCGGCGGGACAGATGGCGGCGGCATATGCGTTCCGCCATATGCCCGGCGTCCGGCAGATGCGGGCGGTCTACGAGGCCCGGCGGGATTTGCTGACAGACGGTTTGAACGCAATCCCCGGCATCTCCTGCCGCAAACCGGACGGGGCTTTCTATGCCTTTCCCAGCATCAGGGAGACCGGTCTGACTTCGTTGGAATTCTGCGACCGTCTTCTGACGGAGCAGCATGTGGCAGTCATCCCCGGCAGCAGCTTCGGCAGCTGCGGGGAGGGGTATGTGCGCATTGCCTACTCCAACTCTGAGGACGCGCTCACGGAGGCGTTGAGGCGCATCCGAGCGTTCGCAGCGTCAGTTTTATCTTAATAGCGCACAAAAGCGGCAGGGGGGACAGAACGTCCTCCCTGCCGTTTTTCATGTATATATCAGGACTGTTTTCCCAGCCAGCGGATAAGCTGGACCCAGAACTGCCCGTAGTATTCCCAAGGCTGGAAATACTCTGCCCAGTGAGGCGAGCAGTCGGTGGCAAAGGCGGCGGAGCGGCCCTGACCATACTCCCAGGTGACGAGCAGCGGAGCCTCAATCTCCTCATCGCCAATGGTCGCCAGCACCTGCGCCCCCTCCTTCGGCAGAATTTTATTGAACCCCTCGAATACGGGACACTCGTCCCAGGGGATCCCCTTGAGGATGGGGTGGTTGGGGTCAGAGACCTTGGCCTTTACGCCCGCCGGAACTTCTACGCGGTCGTCCGCGCCCTTCAGGCAGTTGATGGGCAAAGCCTCCTCCACGGGGGTGTCGTAGTAGGCGGCGGTACCGAAGCGGCCGCTGAAGGACGACCATCCGCCGATCATCAGCAGGCCGCCGCCGTTCCGGCAGTAGTTGCGGATAGCCCGGAGCCGGTCTGTGCGGGGCAGGGGCGTTCCGGCAATCCAGAAGGGGTGGAGAGACAGAACCTCGGCTTCGCAGTCGCTGATAATCACAGCGTCGTACTCCGCAAGCTCCTCCTCCGTGCGGGGGAACTCGCCAATAGCCTGGTCGTTGGTGAGGTGCTTGACTTCGATCCCCGCGCCGGTCAGCGCGTCGATCAGGGGTTGTCCCCAGATATGATGGGACACTCCTTTTACCTCCAGATTAAAGGGCGATGCAACGAAAACAGGACCGATTTTGGTACAGGCGTCGCCGGCATAAAGGACTTTCATGGTGGGTTCCTCCTCAAAAAAGATGGTGTGAGATATCGCTCACTGGAGGACAGTATACCATCCCCCAGGCGGTATGTCAAACAAAAAATTTATTTTAGTACAAAATAAACCAATATATTTTTATTGGTAAAAAATATATTAAACATCCAGAGAGGGAGGTCCAGTCGCAAAAAAACAGGCCGGAACCCTGGCGGCACATGCCAGGTTCCGGCCTGTTTGCGGCGGCGGTTCAGGAGTCGCTGTTTTTTCTGGCGTCGTCCAGATAGGCGTAAAAAGAATTTCTGGACACATCCAAGGCGGCGCAGACCCGCTCTACAGACCGCTTGACCAAAAAGGCCCCGTGGCTGTCCAAGTAGCGGATCGCCTCAATTTTTTCCCGGCGGGACATGCGGAAGCCGGGCTTGCCGATATGGGAGATCGTATCGTTAATAATGGATTCCAGCACATCGCTGATATCATTGGAAAAGCACTCGTTTTCCTCTTTGCCTATGTTCAGCTGGGCGTCCAGCATATTGCGCATACAGAGCATATCGCTGATGTCCAGATTGATGCAGAGGGAGGAGACAATATTCCCCTGTTCATCCCGGAAATACGCGGAGGTGGTTTTAAGCGTGCGCCCGTCCTTGGTGTGGGTCATGTATGTGCTGGAGTTGCTGTCTGGGGACAGCTCCTTCAGGGCTTTCAGCCCGGCGTTGGTTCCCGGCCCGCCCACGGTGCGGTTTGTAATGTGTCCGTTGGCGATGGCAACGATGGTGTGGTCATAATCCTGTGTCAGGTCGTGGAAGACAACCTCGCAGGACGGACCGAATTGGTTTGCGATGCTGTCACAGAGCAGCTGGATGTCTTTTAGATTGAAGTTCAAAGTGTCATCTCTCCCTGCCGATTAGTTTTCGGCAACATTCTATCATATCGAAATTGCATTGTCAATTTCTGCATGAATGATTCCCCAAAAACAGTAAAAACTACTGAAAAATTCAAATGTTCTGGGCTGAATTTTACCAAAACAGTACATATCGTCATAATAGAAAAAATTTTAGAGAAAAATTGTGCAGTTCTACAAAAAATATATTTTTAGTACATAGTTGGTATAAAAAATACAAAATTCCTATTGCAAGGAAAAGAAAGACATGTTATAATGCACATCATCAGACAGATACGATCGGTTGAATATGGACAAAAAACACCAAACACTGCAGAACACAGGAGGAATGGAACATGAAGAAACTGAAGGTAGGCGTCATCGGCTTGGGCTTTATCGGCGGACTTCATGCCCGCATTTGGGCGGAAAGCGATATCGCAGAGCTTGCGGCAGTAGCGGATGTGAACGGCGAGGCCGCGGACAGCGCTGCGGCCCAGTACGGCTGCAAAGGCTATTCGGACTATCATGAGATGCTCCGGGACGCGGACATCGACGCGGTGGACATCTGCGTGCCGGAGGATTTCCATGTAGCCCCGGCGGTGGCGGCAGCTGCAGCGAAAAAGGCAATCCTTCTGGAAAAGCCCATCGCCAAAACTGCGGCGGAGGCGGAGGAGATCAAAAAGGCGGCGGCGGACAACGGCGTGCGGCTCATGATCGCCCACATTCTGAAATTCGACCCGCGGTATGTCCAGCTCAACGAGGCCATCAAGTCCGGACGGCTGGGCGAAATCTCCACACTGGCCCTGAAGCGGACCAACTCCCAGGGGACGCCTAAGCGGCTGAAGGGCAAGGTATCCTTCTTCTACTATATGGGCATCCATGATATCGAGTGGATGCTGGATTATAACAGCGGCGCAAAGCCCGTACGGGTCTACTGCCAGGCCAGCACGGTGGCCCTCAAGGGTCTGGACACGGACGCCGCTTTCCTGACAGTGACCTTTGACAACGGCTCCGTGGGTACGATAGAGCTGAACTGGGCCTTCCCGGAAAACGGCGTCTGCGGCTTCATGACGGCGGTGGAGGCCGTTGGGACAAAGGCGGCGGCGATGCTGCATGTGGACAACCAGGGGCTCCTGATTGCGGACGAGGCCAGCGTGGAGCTGCCCGACGCCCTCCACTGGCCGGTGTACAACGGACAGCTGCAGGGGGATCTGAAAGAGGAGCTGAACCACTTTGCCCGCGCCACCCTCAGCGGTCAGGACTATCTGGTGGATACGGACAACGCGATTGCGGCGGTCCGGATTGTGGAGGCCGCTATGGAGTCGATCAAAACAGGTCTGCCGGTGACGCTCTGAGACAACGCATGGGGAATGGAGGCAGAGCTTGAGACGAAAGGATAAGAGTACATGAGCAAATCAACAACGGAGGGCGGCGCACGCCGTCCGGCCTGGAATTTCGATATACAGAGAGCGGCGCCGTATATCTCGCTGCTGGTTCTGGTTGTGGCTTTATCGCTGTATAACGAGCATTTTCTCCAGCTGTCCACCTTTCAGAACCTGCTCCAGAGCCAGGCGGCTACCGGGATTGTGGCGATTGGCGCGATGTGCGTAATCATTACCGGCGGGATTGATTTTACAACGGGCTTCGGCCTGGCGACGGCCTCGGTGACAGCGGGCGTACTGTATGTGCGCTCCGGGAACAATATAGCGGTCCTGCTGGCGGCAGGCGTGGCCATGGGGCTTCTGATTGGGCTTTGCAGCGGACTGCTGATTACAAAATTGAAGCTCCCGCCGTTTATCGCCACCTTTGCCATGATGTCCGTCCTCCAGGGCCTGGCGCTGCTGATCTCAGAGGGACGGCAGTACCTGATTACTGACAAAGCGGCCCTGTGGGTGGGGCAGGGATATCTGTTCGGCATTGTCCCCGTACCCTTTGTCATATTCCTGCTGATATGCGGCGCGGGATACCTGCTGCTGAACCGGACGAAGATGGGCGTATACATCTACGCCATGGGGGGCAATGAAGAGGCCGCGGTATATGCGGGCGTGCAGGTGAACCGCTATAAACTGTTGGTGTATGTCTTTGCCGGATTCTGTACGGGCGTGGCCTCTGTGATTACCACCACCCGGATTGCCCTTATTTCAGCCAGCGTATCGGGGGATATCCTGATGGACGCGATTTCGGCGGTGGTGATCGGCGGCACCAGCGTCAGCGGCGGCAAGGGGACTGTCTCCGGCACTATCGCCGGCGTGCTGATTATGGGGCTGATCTCGGCGGCGTTGACTTATCTGAATGTGGATACGCTGCTGCGCAATGTGGTCAAGGGCGTGGTGATTATTCTCGCGCTGCTGCTGGACTTTGCGATGAACAAGGAGAGGAGCGCGGTGTGAGGCGGCGCAAAACCGGGTATTTCCCAAGGGCAGCCTTGTGAAATAAAATAAAAAATGGAGGATTTTACAGATGAAAAAAACAGTAAGCGTGCTTCTGGCCTGCGCAATGCTTCTGGCGGCGCTGACAGCCTGCGGCGGAAACGACAAGTCCGGAAGCAATGGCGGGAAGGATTCGGGAAACGCCGTACAGAACGGGCCTGCGGAGCAGCCGGACAGCGGCAAGGACGATGGAGACGGCAAAATTGTCATCGGCGCGGCCTACTACGACCTGACGAACAACTTCTATGTAAACATGATGACCGCCGGTGAAGAGGCGGCAGAGGACTTCGGCGTGGAGGTCATTTTCAAGAGCGCAGAGGGCTCTCTGGACAGCGAGATTTCCATTATTGAGAATTTCATCGAGCAGGGCGTGGACTGCATTCTGGTCGATCCCATTGATGCCGCCGGCGTCGTCCCCGTATTCCAGGAGGCTTATGAGGCGGGTATTCCCATTGTGAGCATCGGCAACTTTGTGGACACGGAGTTTAATTACAACGTGCTCTATAACGACTACGACGATACCTACAAGATTGGCAAATATGTGGCGGAGAAAATCGGCGGCGCAGGCGATGTTGCGCTGATCTACGGAAACTCCGGCAACTACGTATCCGACCAGCGGCAGGCGGGCTTTGAGGCGGCCATGGCGGAGTATCCCGATATCAAGCTGATTTCCCAGCCTGCGGACTTTGACGCCACCAAGGGTATGACGGTAGCTGCGGACCTGATGAATGCGTATCCGGACCTGAAGGCGATCCACAGCGTCTCCGACGGCGTCAGCTACGGCATCCTGCAGGCGATGCAGTCCGCCGGTAAGGCCGGCAGCATCATGCTCACCTCCTACGACGGCGAGCAGGAGGCCAGCGATCTGGTCAACAGCGGGGACATCGAAATGACGCTGCTGACCGGCTCGAAGCGGGTGGGCTACTGGAGCGTCAAGATCGGCGCGCAGCTGGCCAGAGGCGAGGACCTGCCCCAGAAAAACTATATGCCCACCTATTTTGTCATGGGCGATGCGGCCCAGCAGATGATGGTTGAGAAAAACATCGTGGAGGCGGACCGCATCCTTGCGCCTGCGGCGGGCCGGGATATGTTCGACGGCTACCGCGCCGACCTGGGGCCTGACGCGGACTGATGCGTCCGGCAGTACGATAAAACACAGCGCAAACTCTCTCTTTGATACAGTCCAATGTGCCGGCTTCTGCCGGCACATTGGGCAAATAGCGGAAAATGTATGTGGGGGAAAAGAAATGACGGGAGGAATCCATCCATGAGGCGAGGAGAACAAAAGAAACTGCGTGCAAACGGATTGCGGTATATGGTCCTGCTGGGAATTATCATAGCTTTGATTGTGATTTTCTCCCTGGCTTCGCCCCAATTTCTCAGACTGTCAACGATGATGAATATGATCCGGCAGTCAGCGGCGTTGGCAATCTGCTCAATCGGAATGACGCTCATTATCCTGACCGGCGGCATTGATCTCTCGGCGGGTTCGGTGATTGCCCTGGCCCCGGCAGTTGGCGCGCTGGCGATACAGGCGGCAGGCGCGGGCAATCCGGCAGAGGCGGCTGTGGCCGGTTTTCTGGGGACGATGCTGGCTGCTGCGGCGGTGGGGCTGGTCAACGGCGTCCTGGTGGGGGTGTGCCACATCAGCGCCTTTATGGCCACCCTGGCTACGCAGTTTGCGGCCAGGGGCATCACGCTGAAACTGACCAATGCCAACCGGGTGGTCATCGAGTCGGATATCTATAACTATCTGGGCCAGGGGACGCTGTTCGCCATCGGCAGGGCAAAGGTACCGGTTTCCATCCTTTTTGTGGTCATATTCTTTGCCCTCGCCTACTTTATTTTCAACAAGACGTCCATCGGACGCAGGACATATGCTCTGGGCGGCAATGCGGCGGCATCCAGGGCGGCAGGAATCCGCGTGGAGCGGCAGACGGTTTTGATCTATGTCCTGGCGGCTCTGACGTACGCGGTCGGCTCGGTCATCACGGCAGGACGGGCTACCTCGGCGCAGCCGCTCTCAGGCCAGGGGTTCGAGTTTGAAGTGATTACGGCTGTGGTCATCGGCGGCACCAGTCTCGCCGGCGGCGTCGGCACGATCACCGGCACCATGCTGGGCGTGGCGCTGGTGGGGATTATCACCACAGGGCTGGGAATGGTGGATGTGCAGCCCTATGTGAACTACTGCGTCAAGGGCGGACTGATCCTGGCGGCAGTGCTGCTGGATATGAATTTGGGCAGGCTCAGCGCAAAAAAGGATGCGAAAGCCCAGTTGGACAAGGCGGAGAAGCTGCCGGAGCGCGGAGAGAATCAGGCTGTGGCGGCGCTCATTGCTGAGAATAAGCAGACCTCTCTGAAGCTGGAGAACATCACCAAGACGTTTCCCGGCGTCAAGGCTCTGGACGGCGTCACCCTGGAGCTCAAGCGGGGCAGAGTCCACGCGCTGATGGGGGAGAACGGCGCGGGCAAATCCACGCTGATGAAGGTCCTCTCCGGCGTGTACAGCCGGGACGGCGGCTCCATTACAGTGGACGGCCATCCCATTGAAATCCATTCCCCTGTGGACTCGGTGGGGATGGGCATTGCCGTGATTTACCAGGAGCTGGCGATGGTCCCGGAGCTGCCGGTGGTACAGAATATCTTCATCGGCAAGGAGCTGACGGGACGCCTGCTGCTGGATTTGAAGCAGATGACGGCCCGCGCCGGGGAGTTGCTGGCCCATTTTGGATTGCATATCAATGTGTCCAGAAGGGCGAAGGAGTATACGGTGGGACAGCTGCAGATGGTGGAAATCGCAAAAGCCATTGATTCCAATGCCTGGGTAGTGGTGATGGACGAGCCTACCGCCGCCATTACAGAGGCGGATAAGGAGCGGCTGTTCCAGGTCATCCGGGAGCTGAAGGCAAAGGGAATTGCAATTGTGTATATTTCCCATCGTCTCTCAGAGATTTTTGAAATTGCAGACGAGGTCTCCGTTCTCCGGGACGGACAGCTGGTATCCACCCAGGACATTCAGGATGTCACGGAGGCGGAGCTGATTAAAAGCATGGTGGGCCACGAGGTCAACGACATTTTTGACCGGGAGAAGACCGCCTCGGACGAGCACCCTGTGGTGCTGGAGGTCCGGAACCTGTACCGGAAGGGCGTTTTTGAACCGGTCAGCTTCCAGGTCCGCGCCGGGGAGGTGCTGGGCTTCAGCGGACTCATCGGCGCGGGCCGGACGGAGATCATGCGGTGCATCTTCGGTCTGGACAGGCCGGACGGCGGCGAGATTTATCTCAACGGCGAGCTGCTGCACATCCGCAGCGCGGCGGATGCCATCCGTGCGGGAATCTGCCTGGTGTCGGAGGACCGGCGGCGGGAGGGAATTGTCCCGGCCATGAGCGTCCGGGAGAATATCACGCTGCCATCCCTGGACCGTATCAGCAGGGCCGGGGTCATCGACAGAAAGCAGGAGCGGGATATCAGCGGCAGTTATATTGAGAGCCTGTCCATCAAGACGCCCACGCCGGAGCAGCTCATCGGAAATCTCTCCGGCGGCAACCAGCAGAAATGCTGTCTGGCCAAGTGGCTGGCACGGTCCCCGAAGCTGATTATCCTGGATGAGCCGACACGGGGCATTGATGTGGGCGCAAAGGCGGAGATTCACGACCTGATTGACGCCCTGACAAAGCAGGGGATGGCGGTGGTGATGATCTCCTCGGAGCTGCCTGAAATCATGGGGGCCAGCGACCGGATCATTGTCCTGTATGAGGGCCGGAAGATGGCGGAATTCAATTGCGTCACAGACGAGATCACCCAGGAGAAGCTGATGGAGACCGCCTCCGGCATTGCGGCGGGCGCGTGAGACAGGGGGGAGGAAGCTATGGCCTATCAGTTGGCGTGCTCCCGCTGCGGGAGCATTGCGGAACAGGAGCCTGCCTATCAGTGCAGGCGGTGCGGCGGTATCCTGGAATTCCGATACAACAGCGCAGCGTACCTGGTGGAGCCGGAAAAGCCCGGCATCTTCCGGTTTTCCTCTGTACTGCCGGTGGAGGGCGTCCGCCCTGCCGAATCCATGGGGGAGGGCGGGACGCCCTTGATTCCCTCCGCGGCAGTAGGGCCGGAAAACGGACTGGAGCAGGTGTTTTTCAAATTGGAGAGCCTCAATCCCTCCGGCTCCTTCAAGGACCGGGCCCTGGCGGTGGCGATGAACTGCGCCGCCCGATTTGGCCTGAAAAAGATGATAATTGCCTCCTCCGGCAATGCCGCCGCTTCGGCAGCCGCCTATGCGGCCCGCTCCGGGGCGGAGCTGACGGCAGTGGTACCGGAGTCCACGCCGGTGAACAAAATCGGGCAGATTCTCTGTCACGGCGGCAGAGTGGCAAAGGTTCCGGGCAATTACAGCCGCTCCTATGCAGTCTGCCGGGAGATGGCGGAGAAGTACGGCTGGTTTGACCTGACCACCACATTCATCAATCCCTATGCGCGGGAGGGCTATAAAACCATCGGCTACGAAATTTTTGAGCAGCTGGGACGCCGTACGCCGGATGCCGTTGTCCTCCCCACCGGGGCGGGACCGATTTTAGCGGCGGTTTATCAGGCGTTTGCTGAGCTGGGACAGATGGGGCTGGCCGAACGGATGCCGAAGCTGATTTGTGTCCAGGCCAAAAACTGCGGACCGATTGCCGGTGCGTTTCTCCGGAATGCCGCCAGGGTAGAGCCGTGCGCGGACCCGCAGCCCACCCTGGCCTCCGGCATCAACGACAGCCTGACGGGTTACGCCGGCGACGGGGACTACACCTTGAATTGCATCCGCCGGAGCGGCGGCACGGCGGTACTGCTGGACGAGGAGGAAATCCGTCAGTCTGTTTTCCGTCTGGCGGAAGAGGGCGTATATGCGGAACCCGCCGGGGCGGTACCGGCTGCGGCCGTGGCCCGCCTGGCTGAATCCGGATTTCTGCGGAAGTCGGATACGGTGGTGGGCGTTGTGACCGGCCACGGACTGAAAAATCCGCTGGCACGGGAGGCCAAAATCCCCGCCATCACATCGGCGGCGGAGCTGGCCCGTATTCTGGAGGAGGGATAGGAGATGCTGCTTTACTGGTATGAAATTGCCTCTGTGGACTTCTCTTTTGCGGATACAGTGGGCATACTGAGCGTAGGCTCCTGCGAACAGCACGGGGAGTATCTGCCTGTGGGGACAGACGGACTCATCGGCTGGCGGCTGGCTCAGGCGGCCGGAGAGCGGTCGGAGGGGAAAACGCTGCTGCTGCCGCCCCAGCAGATCGGGTATTCGCCCCATCACCGGGCGTTTCCCGGCTGTCTGACGCTAAGCCAGGAGACCATGTTCCGGTATCTGCTGGAAATCTGCCGCTGCGCCTTTGACAACGGCCTGCAAAAGCTGCTGCTGCTCAATTCCCACGGCGGGAACCAGAGCTGTTTACAGACGGTGGTCAACGAGCTGGGCGCACAGTACGATTACCGCCCCCTGCTGGTGCGCTACTGGGATTTGATTGCGGACACAGCGGCAAACCTCCGTTCCTCCGGCAGCGGCGGCATGGGCCACGCGGGGGAGTTTGAAACGTCGGTGATGCAGTACCTGTATCCGGAGACGGTGCATCCGGAACGCTTCGGCCAGCGCGCGTGCGCCCCAGGGAACCAATACCACAACCCGGACCTGTTTGCCAGGAATGCGGTCTATCAATACAAACCGTTTCACGAATATGACCGGCGGGGGAATATCGGCCAGCCCCAGCTGGCCTGTGCGGAAAAGGGTGAGAAATTCTTCCGCGCAGCCGCGGACGAGCTGGCAAAACTGATTGACTTCTACCGGCACAACAATTTTTAGTAAAGGCACGTTTTGCCTGATTCAAAAAAGGAGAGTGGACAATGATATTCAAAATGTATATCAACGGCGCGTGGCGCGAGGGGTCCGGCGGATATAAGGACGTTGTCAGCCCCATCAACGGCGAGGTCCTGGGACAGCTGTGCATGGGTTCCGCCGCCGACGTTGACGCGGCGGTTCAGGGGGCCGTGAAGCAGCTGGAGCAGCTGGACTCCATGACCGCCTTTGCGCGGGCGGAAATGCTCTATAGAATTTCCGATGCGATTTTGGCCCGGAAAGACCAGCTGGCGGAGCTGCTGGTCAAGGAGCACGGGAAAATTTACCCGGAGGCAATGGGCGAGGTCTGCGGCAGCGCGGGCGCGTTCCGGGAGTGCGGCGACCAGATTAAGTGGATGCCCTCGGAGATCGTTCCCTGCCGGGAGCGGGAGCGGCTGTGTATGGTCCTGCGCAAACCAAAGGGCGTGTTTGGCATTATCACCCCCTGGAATTTCCCCCTGGGTACGCCCTCCATGTACTATCTGGCCCCCGGTCTGGCGGCGGGCTGTCCCATGGTCTGGAACCCGGCCACCTCTACGGCGGCAATCGCCAGCGCGTTTATGCAGTGCTTTGAAGACGCGGAGGTCCCCTTTGTCTCCCTGGTTATCGGAAAGGGTTCTGTTGTGGGCGACGCCCTGTCGGTCCATCCCCAGGTGGCGGGCATTGGCTTCACCGGCTCCACTGCTACCGGAAATATCATCTGTTCCCGCGCCCAGTCCAAGCATACCCAGATGGAACTGGGCGGCAACGGCCCCTGCATCGTGCTGAAGGACGCTGACCTGGATTTGGCGGCGGACAAGCTAATGGCTGGCAGCTTTACCAATGCCGGACAGGTCTGTACCAGTACAGAGCGCGTCCTGGTGGACAACGCCGTGGCAGACCTGCTGGTATACAAGATCAAGGCCCGTATGAACCGCTATACGCTGGGCAATCCCTTCCAGAAGGATGTGACCGTAGGCCCCATGCACGCCAAGGATACCATCGAAACCGTACTCCGGCATATAGATGACGCCGCGGCAAAAGGGGCAGAGCTGGTCTGCGGCGGAGGCCGGGACAGCAGTATGCCTACAGACCACTATATCCAGCCCACGGTCCTGGATCATGTGAGCCGGGATGCACTGGTGAATATGGAGGAGACCTTCGGACCGGTACTGCCGCTGGTGCGGTTCCAGGACGAGTCGGAAATCCCTGCGATCATCCGGGACAGCCCCTACCGGCTTTTCAGCGCGATTTTTACCAGAGATGTGGACAAAGCCCTGTCCATGGCCCAGAGCAGCGATTTCAATTTCGGCTGCGTCAATATCAACGAGGGCTGCAATTTCTGGGACACCATGCTGCCCGCCGGCGGCGGCGGAGGCAGCGCAAGCGGTCATGGCCGCAGCGGCGGCAAGTATTCCATCGCCGATTTCTCGGAGGAACGCCTGATTGCGCTGCATCTCCAGGCCGGACGGAGATGAGGCGGCTGGGATGGGTGATAAAGCCAACAGCCGCCTGCTGGAGTCCTGCCGCCGGGATGCGGTGGAGTGGACCAGAGAGCTGGTGCGGCGCAACAGCGAAAATCCGCCTGGACGGGAGCTGGACTGCATCCGCTGGTGCGGGGATATCCTGCGGGGACTGGGTATGGAGGCGTCGGTGGACGAATTCGCTCCAGGCCGTGCCAACCTGACCGCCTTTGCCGGAGACCGGAATCAGCTGGGGATTGTTTTCAACGGCCATATCGACACTGTCCCGGCCAAGGACGGCTGGGATGACCCGCCCTTTGACGCTGTGCTCCGGGACGGCTGTATCTGGGGAAGGGGTTCGGCGGATATGAAGTCCGGCTGTGCAGCGATGATGGCCGCGGCAAAATATGTCCTGCAGGCGGGCCTGGAACTGAAGCGCGGATTTGCCCTGACCCTGGTGGCTGACGAGGAGTGCGTAAACAGGGGCGCGCTGCGCCTGCAGCGGACAACGCCCCTGTCTGCGGACGCCTGCATCGTCTGCGAGCCGACACAGCTGCAGATCCATTACGGAAACCGGGGCTTTACTTCCTACTATATTCGTACTTACGGCAAGTCCTGCCACGGCTGCGAACCCCGCAGGGGCGTCAACGCTATTTACAAGATGGCGCGGGTTCTGGTCAAGCTGGAGCAATTTGCGGCAGAATTTTCCCGGCGGACCAATCCCCAGCTGGGGGAGGCGTCCATGTCTGTGGGGACCATCCGCGGCGGAACCAGTCTCAATACAGTCCCCGATTTCTGCGAAATTGAGTTGGAAGCCCGTGTGTTTCCTGGTATGCGGGCGGACGGAATCTGCCGGGAACTCCAGGAGCTGCTGGGCGGCGAGGCTGCGGTTTCAGTCCGCTCAGAGCTGCCCGCCAGCCTGGTCCCCCTGGACAGCGGTATTGTCCGCATAGCCGGGGAGTGCGTCAGAGCCGCCACAGGCCGGGACGCTGTGGCGGCAAAGTTCCCCGCCTGCTCGGAGGCATCCTTCTTTTCCGAGGGGTACGGGATCCCCACAGTCCTGCTGGGACCCGGCGACATCGGCTGTGCGCACAAGGCGAATGAGCATGTGCCTGTGGAGGAAATCCGGCAGGCTGTAGACATTTATGCAATGCTGATGGAGGCGTACTCTGTCAGAATGAAAAACCAGAAAGAGGTATCTACTGATGAACATAGTTGAAAATAAACTGCGGGAGCTTCATATTACCCTGCCTGCCTGTCCTACGCCGGTTGCCGCCTATTTACCGGCAGTGCGGGCCGGGAATTTTGTCTTTGCCTCCGGCCAGACGCCCATTGTTGACGGCGAACTGCTCTATCAGGGTAAACTTGGCAGAGACTTGGGAATCGAAGAGGGCTACGAGGCCGCAAGGCTGGCGGCAATTCGGGTAATCGCGGAGCTGAAGTCCGTTGTCGGGGATTTGGACCGGATTGAGCGGATTGTGAAAGTGACAGGCTATGTGAACAGCGCTCCGGATTTCGGCGGTCAGCCTAAAGTCATCAATGGCGCATCCGAGCTGTTCCGGAATGTCTTTGGCGAAAAGGGCGAACACGCCAGAGTTGCCTTTGGGACCGGCGCACTGCCGGATAACGCCGCTGTGGAGATTGATGTGATCGCCTACGTGAAGGATTAGCGGCAGATACTGCAAAGCAAACCGGCAGGACATTCAGGTCCTGCCGGTTTGCCCTGTCTGTAAGCTGCGGCAAAAAAGCTTCCGCGCGTTGGCGGTATTATAGCGGACTCCAGCTCCCGTCGTAAAGAGCCTGCAGCTGTTCGTCCGTCAAGTCCACATGGTAGAAGAGGGAGAAAAATTCCCGGATTTCTTCATCCGCATCAAAATTAAGGTACTGCGGATAGAGCAGCCCCGACAGCCACCGGACCCCCGCAAGCCGGTTAGACGCCGGAGGCCGGTCCACCCAGCTGAAGGGCGCATTCGGCACACCGTAAACGGCTCTGTTCTGCACGGCCTTCAGCGCGGCGTAATCCGGATTTTTCAGAATTTCCGCCGCTGCTGCTTGACCGCTTATATTCGCCCTGGCCTCGCCGAGCGTCACAATGATGTCCGGGTCCCAGGCCAACAGCTGCTCTGGGGAGATTTGGATACGTGTCCCCTCCCCCAGTTCCAGCTCCGCCACATTGACAGCGTTGACCAGATCGAAGAGTTGCCCATGGGAAGAACCGGCGGGAACCGTCTCCAGGGAATCCTCGCCGTTGCCGCAGTAGAGCCGGACCTTTTTTCCCTCCGGGATGTCCATATCTGCCATGTCGGCAAAGACTTTTTCTGCGTAGACGGCTAAGCGTTCCGCCTGTTCCTCCTCCCCCAGCAGCCTGCCCATAAAGCGGTAAGCCTCAGGCGCGTTCGTCAGGCTGCCGTCCACCGCCAGTACCGGAATGCCCAGACTCTCCGCCATCCGGTCACATGCACCGGCCAGTGCGCCGTTGATGGTTCCCATATAGAGAGCAGCCGAGGGTCCGGCGGCGATGACGGCCTCATAGTTGACGGCGTCGCCCATGCCGAAGTTTGGGAGATTGTGATACTTTTCCAGAATCACGCTCTTTTCAATCTCATTCAGCGCATAATTCCAGCCCAGCAGCTTGTCAGGAGCCAGCGTATACAGGTAGACCGCTGCTGCCGGGTCTACAGGAAAGACCATGCCGGTCTCTGCGGGAACCGTTACTGTCCGCCCGGCCATGTCCGTAATCTCCCGGACAGCCGGCTGGTTTGGAGCGGCATTCGGGCCGGGCGTTTCACACCCCGCCGTCAGAACCAGCAGCAGGGTCAGCAACGCTGCTGCCAGCTGTTTTCCGTGTTTCATAATTCCTTGCCGCCTTTCCAAAAGGGTATGCCGCAAAACATACGGCATACCCTCTCCTATTCATTTTTCCTCAATTAACCGGCTGAACACATCCACAGCGGTGGGAATAATTGCATCGGGGAAATCCATGGCCGTTGTATGCAGTTCACTGCAGGCTTCGCCGGACCCAATTTCAAAAAACGCGCCGGGAATGCGCTTGGTGTAGTGTCCGAAATCCTCCGAACTGCGAAACGGCTCTGTCAGCTCCCGCAGGGGGATGCCCAGCTCCCGGCAGGCGCGGCGGATCTTGTCGTTGCTGGACCTGTGGCTGACTGTCTCAGGAAAGACATCGCAGAAGCTGATTTCCAGGTCCAGGCCCCAAGCCGCCGCACCCTCTCCCGCCAGACGCTTCAGCTCACTGCGCAGCAGCTCCAGCTCCTCCTCGTACTGCCCCCGGATGGTCAGCAGCAGCTGTCCCCGGCTGGCCTGGGTGCCGAAAGCCCGCGCCCCTACGTCAACCTGAATCACCGTGGCCAGAACCAGTCCCCGCCAGCGTTTGGGGTCCGTCAGTGTCCCCAGCTGTCCGATGAGGGCGGCAATGGCAAAGGCGGGATTGCGCCCTTTTTCCGGCATACTGGCGTGAGAGGGAATTCCCTGGTAAGAAAGAATAACGCCTTCTGACGCGCAGTAGATTGTTCCGTCCAATACCTGTACTGTCCCCAAGGGGACGCCGGGCCGGTTGTGATACCCGAAAATTTCGTCTACCCGCTCCTCCTGAAAAAGCTCCGCGCACACCGCAGCTCCGTCGCCGGTCTCCTCCGCGTGCTGGAAAAGAAAGAATACATTCTTCTCTGCGCCCCGCTGGTCAATCTCCAACGCCAACGCCGCCAGACAGGCGCTGTGGCCGTCATGGCCACAGGCATGGCTCACGCCGGGAACCGCAGAGGCATAGGGCGCGCCGCAGCCGTCCGCCACCGGGACTGCGTCAAAGTCCGCCCGGAAGGCAAGGCCCGGCAGGTCCCCTCCGGCCCGGTAGGCCCCATAGAACCAGCTGCCTTTGTCCACCAGCTCAATCCGGGACGTATTCCGGCGCAGAAAATCCATCAGATGAGCCTTTGTCCAGCTCTCTTGGTTGGAAAGCTCCGGATGGGCGTGCAGCGCGTGGCGAAGCTGGACTGCCAGCTGATAATTGCTGTCCTTCAATCGTATTCACTCCTTCTGTTCTGCTCAGCCGGTAAACTGCGCCCTGCTCCATTCCGCCCAGCCCCACTGGCCTGCGCCGTCCATAGGGATATTCTGCAGGGCGGCGTTGCTGCCCTCGTACACGGCGTAGTCCATAATGCAGATATAGGGCAGCTCCTCCACCACAATTTTCTGAATCTCACGGTAGTAATCGCCCCGCTTTTCCTGGTCGATCTCCGCCGCACCCAGCGCAAGCAGTTCGTCCACCCGTGCGTTGCTGTATCCGCCCACGTTGGACCAATCGCCAGTCCGCAGCCGCCACTGGAGAGCCGCAGGGTCCGGGCCGATCATGCCGCCCTGAATCTCAATGATAAAATTGCGGTCGTTCTCCACCTTCTGGGACCAGGCGTTATACTCGTAGACCTGAACCGTCAGCTCAATGCCAATTTTCTCGCAGTTGGCGGCAATCAGCTTGGCGGCGTCCGGGTATCCGGCCAGGTCAAAGGCGTCGATGGTCAGACCGCGCACATAGTAACCGTCCGCATCCTTGGCGTAGCCGGCGTCCTGCAGAATCCTTTCCGCTTCCTCCAGATTACACTCCGGGTAGACGTCGGTGGTATTGGACGCCCAGGACATACTGGGGAGAGCGCTGTACTCCACAGGCATGATGCCATTCTGCGTCTTTTCACTGATATCCTTGCGGTCAATGCAGCGGGCAATGGCCTGCCGTACCGCCAGGTCGGCCACCTGCTCGTTCTCCAGATTGAACACGATACGGAAGGGAGAGGGCAGCGCATTGAGACTGAGGCGGATGTTGGGGTTGTTCTCCACCTCGCTGACCATGTTGGCGGGTGTGACAGCCGTCCAGTCCAGCTCGCCGTTGATGAGGGACTGCATGGCGGTGGTATCGTCGGGAACAATGGAAATAAACAGCCGGTCCAGGCTGGGTTTTCCGTCGTGGTAGTCCGGATTGGCCTCCAAAGACATACCCTCGCTCTGGCGGTACTCAACAAACTTGAAGGGGCCGGAGCCGATGGGATGGTTCTTGGCGGCGTCGTTCTCGGACCAGTCCTGGCCGTTGTCATAGATGTGCTGGGGCATGATAAAGCAGGCGTACCAGCTCAGGGAGGCCACAAAAGACATGTCCACCGTGTTCATATGGAAGACGGCGGTGTGACTGTCCACAGCTTCAATGCTGTCCACAATAGCCATGGTTTCGCACAGGGTGCAGGTGTTATGCGCCTTGATATACTCAAAGGTGTACTTGACATCCTCCGCTGTAACAGGCTCGCCGTCATGCCACTTGGCGTTTTCCTTCAGATGGAAGGTCAGCGACAGGCCGTCGTCCGAATACTCCCAGCTCTCCGCCAGGTCCGGGATCACATTGCAGCCGGCATCCAGCTTGGCCAGCCGGTTGTATATGTTCTGCGCCGCCAGATAGAAGTTGTCGTCTGCCGTCAGGTCCGGGCAGAAGCTCATCACATCGCCGTAGGTCTGCAGCACCGCGGTACCGCCGGAGGTTGGTTCGGCGGACGTCCCGTCCTGACTGCCGCCGGCATTTCCACTGTTTCCGCCGCAGCCGGACAGCAGAAACACCGCAAGGGACAGAGTGATCGCCAATAGCTTTTTCATAATTCTCTCCAATCTCATTTGATTTTGCACGTTTTATTCAGCCGTCCGTTGGCAGGCGGCATAGTGCCCGTTGGCAAAATGGCTGATCTGCGGATACGACTCGAAGCACGCCGGGCAGGCCATATGGCAGCGCGGTGCAAAATAACAGCCCGGCCCCGGATTGACGGGGGTAGGCGGCTCTCCCTGTATCGCAGCCGGCGTTGTCTTTTCATCCGGGTCTATGGAGGCGCAGTTGGACAGGAGGGCTCTGGTGTAGGGGTGCATCGGCTGGCCGATGACGTCGTCTGCATCGCCGTACTCCACGATCCGGCCCAGATACATGACCGCAATGCGGTCTGAGATATAGCGGGTAAGGGCGATATCGTGGCTGATGAAGGCCACGGCAGCCTTCTGCCTGCGGCTCATATCCTGCAAAATACGGATAATCTCCGCCCGGACCGATACGTCCAGCATGGATACCGGCTCGTCGGCGATGATAAACTTCGGCTGGAGAAACATGGAGCGGATAATGGAGATGCGCTGGAGCTGTCCGCCGGAGAGCTGGTGGGGATAGCGGGACATGATATCCTCCGCCGGACACAGCCCGCCGCTCTCCAGGCCCTCCAGACAGATTTTCCGCCGCTCTGTGTCATTGGCTCCGATGCGGTGGTTGCGCAGCGGACGCATAAGAATTTTTTCAATGGTGTCACGGGGCGTAAATGTGTCAAAAGGATTTTGAAATACAATCTGCACATGGCGGCGAAATTGCTTCGGGTCCCTTCGGATCATCTCCTTTGTGGATACGCCGCCGATGCGCACGTCTCCGGATGTAGGTTCCTCCAACCGGGTCAGCAGCCGGCCCAGCGTGGATTTTCCGCAGCCGGACTCGCCAATGATGCCCAGAATCTCCCCCTGCCGCAGACTTAGGCTGACCGCGTCCACCGCCTTGATCCACTTCTTTTCTCCGCCTAGATGGAAAATGCGCCCATCCTGATAGGGATACCACTTGGTAATCCGGTCGATCTCAATATAGGGCTTATTCATGGCCTCCACCTCCGTACTGCCAGCAGGCAACCGTCCGCCCGTCCTCCATCCGTACCGCCGGGGGCTGCTGCGCATGACAGCGTCCGTCCCCACAGGAACAGCGGGGCGCAAAGACGCAGCCGGGCTGCTGCACGGAGAGGTCCGGCAGCGTGCCGGGTATGGACTCCAGCTCCCGGCGTTGGCCCCGGAGCGTCGGGAAGGAACGCAGCAGGCCTTGGGTGTAGGGATGCATCGGACGCTTGAGCACCTGGACGGTATCGCCAATCTCCATCATGTGTCCGGCATACATCACAGCCGTTCTGCTGCAGGCGGCGGCCACCACAGACATGTCGTGGGTAATCATAATGCGGGACATATGCATGACGCTCTCCAGCCGCAGCACCTCCTCCAGAATCTGCCCCTGGGTGACTACGTCCAGGGCTGTGGTCGCCTCATCAAAAATCAGCAGCTTGGGAGAATGGAGCAGACTGATGGCGATAGATACCCGCTGCAGCATTCCACCCGACATCTCGTGGGGATAGAGACGGTAGACCCGCTCCGGCAGTCCCACCATCTGGAAAAGCTCCATAGCCCGTTCCCGGATTTCCTGCCGGGACGCTTTTGGCTCGTGCTCCCGATAGATGTCCTCGATCTGTGTGGAGATCCGATGGACGGGGCTGAGGGCATTCATGGCTTTTTGAAATACCACCGCCAGCTCCTTCCACCGCAGCTCCTGCAAAAGACGGGGCTCCAGACCCAGCAGCTCCCGCCCGCAGAACCGGCACTGGCCGGATACCTCCGCCGCCCTGTCCGGCAGCAGCTGGAGAATCGCCATAGCCAGCGTGGATTTCCCGGAACCGGACTCGCCGACAATCCCCAGGGAGTCGCCCTTTTGAAGTTCAAAGGAGACGTCCCGCACCGCCTGCACACTGCGGTTTTTGTTCCGATATGTTACGCTGAGATTCTTTACCTGCAGCACAGTCTCCATTATTTCCCCCTACTTTCAAAGGCGTATTTGGGGTTGAGCACATGGTTGAGGCCGTCCCCCAGCAGATAGAAGATGATGACGGTAAGGATGGTGGCGGCGCCGGCAAAGGCGGACACCCACCAGCCGGTGGTGATGTAGTTTTTGCCGGCGTAAATCATCTGCCCCCAGGAGATGATATTCGGGTCTCCCAGCCCCAGGAAGGAAAGAGAAGCTTCTGTCAGGATGGCCCCGGCCATGCCGCGGGTCGTGTTCGCTACAACAGGAAAGATGCCATTGGGAAGGATATACTTAAACAGAATCTGCAGTCTGGTCTCACCCATGGCCACGGCCCCCCGGACAAAGGTGCGCTCCCGCAGGGACAGGGCCTGCGCCCGCATCAATTTGGCATTGCCGGGCCAGTTGGTGATGCCGATCACAATCATGACGTTGGTAATGCTGTTGCCGAACAGCGCCACGATCAGCATAATCAGAAAGAAGGTGGGTACCATGAGAAAGGCGTTGATCAGCTCGGAGATTACCAAGTCCGTCTTGCCGCCGAAGTATCCCGCTGCTCCGCCGATGAGCACGCCCAGCACGCCGGAAATCAGCGAGGAGATGAGCGCTACCTGCAGAGAAGTGCGAATGCCATAGAGGATCATGCTGTAGGCGTCCTGGCCCATGTGGTTGGTCCCCAGCAGATGTCCCGCCGTACCCGGCGGCGCCAAGTTGTCTACGCCGAACTCGTAGGGGTCATGGCTGGCCAGGAGAGGCGCAGCCACCACCAGCGCTAGCAGAATCACTACGCCGGCCACGCCGGCGCGGAACTGCCAGTCGTACAGAAACGCCTCCTTGACACGGGCAAGTCCTGCGTGCTTTCGTCTGTCCATACTCTCTCCGCCTTTCATTCATACCGGATGCGCGGATCAAACAGCGCATATACCACATCGACTACGATCATCACCACGGACACACCGATGGCAACCACCAGATAAATGCCCATCAGCGTGGGGTAATCCCGCTGGTTGATGGCCGTCATGGTCAGCCGCCCCATGCCAGGCCAGGCGAACACGATCTCGATCAAGGTCACGCCTGTAATCAGGAAGGCCATGGTGATGCCAAACGTTGTGATGGTGGGCAGAATTGCGTTGCGGAACACATACTTGCTGAAAATCTTTTTTTCACTCATCCCCACAGCCCGGAAGGTTGTGATGAATTCCTCATTGGACACCTGCACAACGGAGGACTTGGCAATACGGAAGTAGCCTGGAACAGATACCAGCGCCAAGGTCAGCGCCGGCAGGGCCATATGCCGCAGGATGTCCAGAATATGGGCAAAGCCGGTGTAAGAGGAGCGGGGATCCGTCATGCCGCTGGTGGGAAACAGGCCCAAGTGAGTGGCAAAGACAATCATCAGCATCAATCCCAGCCAGAACGACGGCATAGCGTCCAGGGCATAGGAGATGGCAGAAAGCAGTCCGTCAATGATTCCGCCCTCGTGCTGCGCACAGAAGATTCCCAGAGCTGTACCTACAACCAAAGCAGCCAGAGCTGCCGTCAGTCCCAGCAGCACAGTCGGGCCGGCCTTTGCGCCAATCATACTGTTGACTGAGCTGTTGTAGATAATAGACGTCCCCAGATCGCCGCGGAGGACGTTGATGAGGTAGCTGCCGTACTGTACATAGGCCGGCTCGTTCAGCCCCCATTTCTCTTCCAGCGCGGCGCGCAGGGCCGGGTCGTTGGTGTCCTTGCCCATCAGCGACTTGATCGGGTCGCCTGGAGCTGCTTTAATGATAATGAAATTCAGCGTCAGGACGATGAAAACCGTCAGAATCGCGCTGAAGATTCGCCGGATTACATATCGTTTCATGACTTCATGTCCTTTCTCCTCCAACCAGAGCAGCGGCGGCCTCCCGGCGCTGCTTCAGATGCTCCAGCACGACCAGTCCGCTCTCCAGCTGTACCGCGATCAGCTTCCGGATTGGCACCACACTGTAACTGAGATGTTCCTCCAGAAAGCGGGTAATGGTTTTCAACCCTTTTAGAGCCTCCTCGTAACCCTGCCGGAGCGCGGGATGTTCCCCTGTCTGTTCCAGCTCCAGCTCGTTTGCCTGGACCAGCATTCCGTAAAGAATCAGTTTGTAGAACTTGCTGATAACCAGCTGGTCCAGTTTTTCCGCCTCGGTGGCCGGTTTCTGAAAGGCGGGGTCGGACTGCGCCTGATTAAGAGCGGCTCTGCTGCTTCCAGCCTCCTGGGAGAAGTTCTTGACCGCCGCCATATAGGGATTATCTTTTCCCATGTGGGCTTCGGATAATGCCGAAATGCGCCGCAGATCCTGATTGATGCGTTCTGTTTCCTCCGTACTCCGGCGCAGGACTTCCAGCCGGGTCATATCTGAAGGAGAAGTGTCCTCCACGCGCGGATCGTAAAAATAGGGCAGCTCGGTTAGCAGGGTAAAAGAGCCGTAACGGCTGTAAGCGTAAGACGCGCTGTTGTCCCCTGTGCGAAGCTGACTCAGGTCCTCTGGATTGATGTTTCCGTATTTTTCCAGATAGTCGTATTCCTCCTTCACGCCGCCGCAGTGATAGATTGCCGGTGCAAAGGACTCGCTTGCAGGAGACTCTGCCGCGCCCAGATTGAGCGGAATCTGATACTTGCCGGGAATGCGTTGGAGAGTCTGGTAAACTTCCGGCGTTGGCTCGCTCTCATACCAGTAGGTTCCGCCAAAGCCCGCATTGTGCAGCGCATAGATGAATTCTGGACGGATGGCATCAATCAGCTCCATCATCGCCTTTGTTTCCGGCAGAATATCGTGAAAGTGCAGATTGCCATAGTCGATGGGGAACGTCCAGTCCACCTGTGCGTAGCCTGCCGGACGGAAAAAATTGCGGGCATAGTGGTAAATATTGAAAGGCCCTTTGAGCCACCCCTCGTTTTTTACCAGGCCGTCAGCGTCCCAAGCCTTGACAATGTACCAGGTGTACCCAAGCGTCCGGCGCAGTGCGCTGTCCTCCGCCAAACGGCGGGAGAGGTATTCCAGAAGCATCGCGCCGATGGGTTCGTTGGGATGGGGGCAGCCAAACATCAGCGCATTGCGCTCCCCTTCGCCGATCTTCAGGCACAACAGCGGTCTGTCCTCACGGGTTCTGCCCATTTCAAAGAGCGTGACGCTCTCCGGGTACTCCTGTGCCAGACGGCGGGAGCTTTCATCCATCTCCTCCACAGTCAAAAATGCCTGATAATCTGGAATCTCGTCCAGAGCCTTTTGCAATAATTCATTCATCTCTTGTTCTCCCCGTCTCCTGTTTTACTGCTGAGCGGCTACTCCCAGTTGTGAAGCGTCAGCGCACCTGGCTGTACCAGCTGGCTCTGTACATTCCTCACGCGGTAAAGCGCCTCTTCCCGGTCCGCATCCTTGACCGCTGTCATCAACACCTGACAGTAGGCCAGAACCGGGGCCATGCTGTTGATCCCGGTCTCCGCGTCCTGCTCCAGCGGGATTGTTACCACCTCATCGGACAGCTGTCCCACCGGGTTGAGAATTGAGTCCGTGATTGCGATCAGATAAGGCCCCTTGCCCTTTGACTGCTGGACCAGCTCCAAGGTGCCGGGGGAGTATGGCCGGAAGGAGATGGCGATGACCACCGAGCGGGGATTCAGCTCCGCCATCTCCCGGAAGCCAACATTGTTTTCCCGGTAATAGTGGACGTTGGGCCGGATGGTATCCAACATGAAGAAGAGCTGATAGGCCGCCGTGTGTTCTCCGTAGTACCCGAAGACCATCACATGGTCCGCCGCCGCGATGCGTGCAGCGAGATCATGTAGCTGTCCCGGATCGGCCAATTTGTCCCGCAGGTCCAGCAGCCGGGTAATCTCTCTGCTGAGCATCTTCTGGTATTCATTCTGTTCCCCCTGGTTTTCGATATGGCGGGAGCGGTTGTTTTCCAACACATCCTCCTGCATCTGGGCCTGGAACGCGCTGAAGCTGTCATAGCCCAGGGAATAGGCCAGACGGATGACGGTGGTCTCGCTGACGCCAGCCGCCTGACTGATTTTCACCGTTGTTTTCATGGCCGCAAATTCCAGATGCTCTGCAATATAGTCCGCGACCTTCTTCTGCGCTTTAGACAGTTCGTCATACCGCTCTTGAATTTTTTTACAGACAGACATGAGTGTTCTCTCCTATCAAAAGAATTAAATTCTTTTTTGAATCTATTTGAAGTTTTTTATTCTTCTGCCTGTGCGTCTATTTTACTCCTATTTTCTGAGTAAAGCAATACACAGTATTTCCAAGGTAAGTTTTCTATTTTTGATACTATCGTAGATATTTAGCTGTTTTGAAGGATATTCTTCTGTTTTAAGCGTTATCCATAAGCTACAGCTTGGCATTCGCAGCTTTTCCGTTATTTTGCCCGAACATGGGGGATTTACCTTCACATCCAGCCGTGCGCCACTGTCCACTGCAGATGAAATCTGCCAGTCCAGCGATGTCGCCAGGGAGAAAGCAGGGCACGCCGCGCAATTGTATGCCGTCCGTGACCACAGCGGCGCAGTCTGACAGCGGTACAGCTGGAGGCTCATGCGATTCCTCCCGGCAGACCAGCAGCTTCGGCCAATCCTCATCTTTGCACCCTTCAACCAGAATCAGGTCAACGCCCGTCATCCGCCCCGCCACCTCCGCTGGACGCAGTGGACGGTTTTCCAGAATGACGGCGTGGGTATCGGAAAATATGGCGGTTATGTCTGCGCCAGCCTGTGTAAATCGCCAGCTGTCCTTGCCCCACTGGTCCACGGCGAAGTCATGCCCGTCGTGCTTAATAACCGCCGTCCGCAGGCCCCGGCGGCGCAGCTCCGGAAGCAGGGCTTCAATCAGCGTGGTCTTACCGCTTCCGGACCAGCCAGCCACGCCGAGAATCGGGATATGTTCCATCTCTGTTACCTCCTTATAGCAAACATCAGAATTCTTGACAAATTACGGCGTCAGCCGTAACGGAGAGGGCGTATTCCCGGCAATTTTAAGGATTGCTATAGTCTCCCCGTACTTTTTTCAGGAGAGCTGCATATTCGTTTGGCGTATTAAGATTCGCTAAAACCGTTTCCCCGCCTGACAGAGTCTCAGCCGGAACATAGACCGTGTTCATACGGCGCAGGGCGTTTACCAACCGAAAATCACCGGACTGCAGCTGCTGAACCATGCCGGAAACGGCTGTCTGCCGGTAGATAGCGCACAGCGGATGGACCCGGCCAGAGGCGTCCTGGGGAACAGCAGCCTCTGCATGGGGCGGGATTCGCTCCCGCAGCGCATAGGCCACTGCGCCGGTTACAAGGGGCATGTCGCAGCCGGAGACAAACAATAGCGGTGTTTCACAGGCTTGCAGTGCAGAACAGATGCCGCCCAGAGGACCACTGCCGGGATACCGGTCCTCCACGGCGCGGCAGGTACAGCGGGGAAACCGGTCTCTGTCTACAGACAGATACACCTCATCCAGACCGGAGAGTGCGCGCAGCATAGCGTCCAACAATGTCCCATCTCCCCAGGCCAGACCAGCTTTGTCCCGCCCCATCCTGCGGCTATGGCCGCCGCACAGAATCACGGCGCTCATGGCTTCCCGCGCGCTCATATACAGCCTCCTTCCTTTCAGGATAACGCTATTGTCTCACAGTTTGATGCGTTTTGCAAGGGTGGCTCTGCCACATATCCTGGGTGCGGAAACCGGATACAACAATTGGTCCCAGATTCTCAGCGGCTGGCGGGCCTGCAGATATCACCGCTTCGCTGTCCTGTTTTCAGTAATCGAAAAAGAAAAGGAATTCCCATAACGGTGTAACGAAATGCGACACCCTTGTAAGCGCATGATATTCCCCTGCAAAAAAGGAAAAAACCGCCCACGCTGCTGCTAACAACGTGGACGGCTATAGAGGGCAGTAGACTTGACCGGTCCCACTGCCCTC
>JAAWQS010000190.1 GCA_022800665.1 Oscillospiraceae bacterium | reverse complement strand
GTATAATAAATACCAGCAATATCACGTTCATCGCCCTTTTGCGCTTTAGGTCTTTTTTCAGTATTCGTAAATACATTTTTATTGCTCCTTTCGCTTTGTATTCTTATTGTAGCATAGGAGTTATTAAATAATCCTTAAATCGGTTTGCGGCAATCAAATTTATATAATGATGACGAAAATCATTTGTGTGCTTTTATGAAACCGAGAATCAGAGGTGTGACAAGCGAAAAGCAAAAGCGTAGGCAAGCAATGAGCCGGAATATCCTTTTGGGATATTCCGGCTCGCTTGTTGGGGTTCCCCCAAGCCCCAGACCTGCCGCTTGCGCGTCCGGTCGAACACGCCTTTCGGCGTGGCTTTGCGCTCCCTGCGGTCGCTTCCTCCTGCACATCCGCGCAGGAGAGGGACGGCGCAAAATGCGCCGTCAGGAGATTTCTGAATCTTTCCTTGTTCCGTCCTTTGTGATGGTAAGCTGCCCCTCCTGGCATTTCACGGTGATTCTATCCCCGGCAGAAAAGCCGGCCTTTTCCAACCATATGCCTTGTAAAACAATCTGCGGCGGAGCCTGCTTATAATTGCCACGCCCATAACATACAGTCAGCTTGCGGTCATCCATCCGTCCCCCTTTCCCGCTGCCTGTTGGCACACGATTTCAAATACATTCCCGTCCTCAGTCATGACAGTGAGCAATCCGTTCCGTTCATCTGTTTTCAGGTCGGCAATCCCCATCCCCTCGCTGTCATTCAGTAAATCAAAAAGCCTGTCCCTAAAATAGTTCAGTTCCATTTCTGTTCCCCTTTCGTATTTTATAGTCTATTGGTTGATACTTAAAAGAACCCAGTTCAATTTAGCAATTCAAAGTTCGTCCGGCTCCCCGATGTATCCATTGTTTTTCTGATAGGCTTTCAGGTATCTGTCCATGAATTGCAGATAGCAGTCTTTGTCCTCGGTAAGCGGCTCCAGCAGCGCGGCGATCCGGCGGCGGACTTCGCTTTCTTCCCACTCGGAGAGGGTGAGGACGTTAGGGATATGCGTCTTGTTTTCCTCCGCATTGACTACATCGTTGATAATCTCGTTAAACAGTTGGTCAAGCATTTTCTCCGGCGTATCCAGCAGCACCGCGCCGGCATCGCCGGGACATTCAGCTAAAATCCAAACATAGCCGATTTTCTTTGAGTAGACTACATCAAAATAGTTCTGTCCATCAATGTATTCCCCAAACGCTTCCAAAATCGCGTCCAGCTTTTTTCTTACTTCGTCTGTATAAACCATAGTGTCACAACCTTTCTTGTATTTGAAAAAATGCCCCCTTGGCAGCGAAACAAATTGAGCCGTCCGATACGAATATGGGGATTATATCCCCTTAATAAAAAGGATTATAACCCCCATACTAATAAGTGTCAAACAAGGGGGTGCATCCATGATAGTGTTCGATAAATTATGGACGGTTATGCAGACGCGGGGCGTGTCAACCTATCAGCTAAGAGAGAAGTGCGGTATCGACAGCAAAACCATCCGGCGGCTGCGGGCAAATGAAAATATGGAAACAAAAACCTTAAACAAATTGTGTGCCGCTTTACATTGCGGTTTAGAGGACATCGCAGAGTATATCCCCGATGAAGATACGCAAAAAAATTAGTGCCGTCCCGGTTGGAAAGGGGCGGCACTTTTGCGTCACCGTTCCGGTTTTGGCTGTTCCTTTTCCTGTGTCTGCTCCGGCGGTTCCAATCCTAAAATCTGATCTACGTTGCGGAGTGCGGTCTGGTAAGTAATCATATCCTGCCGCAGCGCCTTGTACTGTTCGTACTGTTCCCGTTTTTCTTCCAGCAGCGCGGCATATTCCGCTGAAAGCTGCGCCACTTTGGGGATGGGCTTGCCGTCCAAAGCGTCAAAGGCTTTCTTGGCGGCTTCGTGCTGGGCAATCTCCGCACCATGTTCCGCGAGAAATTCTTTTTTGTGCCGGGACTTTTTATAAGCTGTGTAGACTTCCCGCGTTTTGGAATATTGGATGATATGCGTTTTTAACTGCGCCACGCCCGCCATTCGTGCTTCTAACTGCTTGATTTTTTGTGAAGCTGCATTAAAGCCGTCCTCGGCCTGCTCTGCCCTAAGCGCCAGGTCGTCATAATCGGTCAGGCCATTTTCAATCAGGAAGTTCAGTGTTTTCGCCGCTTCTTTCAGATTGAAAATTTTCGCCCAGCGTTCAAAGCCTGCGCCCTTTCCGGCGGCAAGTTTCGCCTGAATGTCAATCAGAAGATTGACCTTTCTACCGGTTCGTTTCGGCGCTGTTTTTCCTGCCGCAGAACGCCCGCGCTGGCCGGTCATTCTGGCGCGTAGGGCGGTCTTGGTATAATTGTCGCCCAGCCGCTTTACCCTTGTGGGGCGCTCCCATCCGGGCAGACGGAAGCCGGGATTTTTGCCGTCCACGACCTCGTATCCCTCGGCCCGCATCTTTGCCAGAAATTCATCATAATTATTGCACCCCGGCAGCACCCGGTCAATGGTCTGCTGTAACTGCTTCTTGTGGCTGACGCCATACTGTGTTGCCGCCATTTCCTTTTGGGACTTGGCTTTTTTCTTCGGGTTCTCAATCACCGAAAGGCCATAGGCGCGGCATAGTTCATCGTTCATGCGCCGCAGGATAAAAGCGGAGTTTTTCACGTTCTGGAATTTTGCGTCACAGTTTAAGTTGGTGCTGTTAAATTCAATGTGCGTATGGATGTGCCGCTTATCCGTGTGGGTGGCCACTACAAACTGATGCTGCCCGCCGGTAAACTTCATCGCCAGTTCGCAGCCGAGTTTGTGCGCATCCTCTGGGCTGATCTCACCGGGCTTGAATGACTGGATAATGCGGTACATGATAATGTCGTGCTTTTCTGACTGGCTGCGCCCGGTAAGCTGGGCGTACAGTTTT
>JAAWQS010000147.1 GCA_022800665.1 Oscillospiraceae bacterium | reverse complement strand
CCTCATAGCCCGTAGCGCCGATGGCGGAGCGCAGAGCGGCCTCGTCAATGTCGCTTTCCGTGAGGATCACCGTCTGCCCTTTGCTGTGGGAGGACGTGATCTTCTTTACCGGAAACGCCTTGCGGACAGCATCGTTCACATGGGCCTCGCACATCCCGCATATCATGCCGTCTATTTTTACTGTGATTTTTTGCATTTTACACAACCTCTTTCTTTGCTTCAGCATCCTGTTTCAAAACCCGTCGGATCTCAACGAGGGCCTTCTCCGGCTCCGTCATGACATGCAGGGCGTTTGAGATGACTACTGCGCAAAGGATAGCGGAGGGATGCAGGGGCGATGATATGCCACATCAACCGTTCACAATAGGTGTATTTCACGTCCTGCGTCCTCCCTGTTTTCTGTATAACTGGTGCAGTCTTTCCCAATCCGGCATGGCGCTCCGCAGGGCGTCCCAATGGGGCATGGGAAAGCCCGGCCCTCTCTCCCGCAGGGCGGCAAAGGCTGTGTCTAACATCTCCAGCTCCGTAACCGCGTTTCGGCAGTGGTCCGTGGCAGCAAGCTCTCCGAGGGTGGTCTTGGCCATGAGGCGCAGCAGAACATAGGACAGCGCCCCTTTGAAGCCGTGGAGCTTCTCCATCGTATCCTCCGGCAAAATGGGGTATCCCAGGGCGTCCAGAAGGCCGCAGCCCTCCCGGACCGCCTGAAGTCCTGTTTTGATCTGCTTTCCTGTGGCCCGCCTCAGATCACAGTCAAGAGCGTAGCTCAGGTAGACGATGGGCAGGATGAAGGCCAGATGGCACTTGTACCAGGCATCCATGTCCGCCGCCCAGGTGAGATGATACCCGGTGCCGGCAAACACCGAAGCGAGGGCCTGTTTGTCCGCCGTGGACGGTTCTCCGTGCGCTCCGCCAATGGTCATCCCCATATCGCCAAACCGGACGCAGACGGCCTTATCCGTCTCCCGCCGTCCTCCGGTGCCCTGAAAGCCGAACAGCGCCGTTTTGGGGGCGGCAGTATGTGCCTGTATGTACGTTTCCATCTTCCCGGCATCCATGTTGTTCCCCACCAGCGCTACGACAGGACTGTCCGCCTGGGCCAGATCGTCCAGGATCGCCGTCATCTGCTGGTACTGCATGACGGCAAAAACCAAATCATAGTGTTCGCCGTTCAGCGCCCCAATGACGTGAGGCTGGTCATGGGTGGTCTTTCTTTGCAGATGGTGGACGATGGTCAGCCCGTCCCGCTCCAAGGTCTCCCGCCAGCTTCCACGGGCCAGCAGGGTCACATTGTTTCCCGCTGCGCACAGTACATGGGTCAGGTAGCAGCCGATGACACCAGCGCCATAAACCAAAATTTTCATTTTACCCCCTTATCCCAGCGTTCCTCCCGCTTTCATGAATCATCCCTCTCTTATCCCGCTGTCACGTCCTGCCAGCCAGCCGCCTCCGGCAATGCTCCGGCAGATTCACCACCATTGTGCGTATATAATCCTGCGCTTCTTCCTCGCTCAAATCAAATCCCATCGCTGGAAGCCGCTCATGAATCAGTTCAACACACCGGAGCATATCCTTTGCCAGCAGAAAGCCGGTGTCTGTCAGGTAGATTTTTCCGTATTTCTCCCGCACCAGGAGATTCATATCCATCAGAATTGCCATCATTTTCGTGACAGAGGCTTTCGAGCAGTTCAGAGCCTTTGCGACAGCCTGCGTTCCCACATCTGGAGCGCTTTTACCCAATTCGTAGATCGCCAGCAGATAGCGAAGATGGGCTTCCCGTAATTCTGCCATAGAATTGTTCCTCCCCAACGAGAAAAGGCATGAGCAGATTAAACTGCCCCCATGCTTCCTCGCCATGTCTTGCAAGATTTGAAGTTTTAGTGACAGCCGCGACAGTTCCCGCAGTCACTGTTGCAGCCTCCGTCAGATTTATGGGACCTCCACAGGGATCGAACAGCCAGTGCGTCTCTCCGGCCTTTGCCATTGTCAGCGGCATCATGTTCTCGCCTCCCTCCGGGGAACAGTTAGTAAGCCTAACTTTGAAATCGCCTTAGTTTACTACCGCTAATCGCTGTTGTCAAGACCCTTTTCAGAAAAACTTTCTTTTTTAGTTAGAATTTACTAACCTGCGCGCAGAGGTTTCCGTGGAAGGAGGATTTTTTGTGAATATCCACGAATCGGCTGAGGACTATTTAGATGCGATCCTAAATCTCCGGGAGAGCGGATATATCCACATGGACGATGACGGCTGTATCACGCTTTTGCCTCCCGGTGAAGAAATTGCCCAGCGTATCTATGACAGGCACAAGCTGTTGACATAGGTTTTTATTCAGTTGGGTATTTCCCCGGAGACGGTTTTTGTGCTTGTGTCAGTTCGCTTCCAGAAGATTTGTCATGCTCCGCAGGCTGACGCCTAACGTGGAGAGGTTATGCAGCATAGCGGAGGTGGCCGGAGGCAGAATGCCCAAGGCTCCGAGGGCAATCAGGGAGCCGTTGAATCCCATGACAAAGCGGTAATTGGAGCGGATGCGTCCGGTCAGTTTGCCAGCGATCCGCCGCAGGCTGACCAGCTCATGGAGATCATCCGCCGCAATGGTGATGTCCGCGATCTCTCTGGCTATGGCCGCGCCGTCACTGATGGCAATGCCCACATTGGCCTTGGACAGCGCCGGAGAATCGTTGATACCGTCCCCAATCATGATGACCGTATGGCCTTTCGCCCGTTCCGCCTCCACAAAGCTGGCCTTATCCGCAGGCAGAATTTCCGCACGGTATTCGTCCACACCTACCTCGGCGGCAATGGCGGCGGCAGTGCGGTCACTGTCCCCGGTGAGCATAACAGCCCGCCGGATGCCCAAACCACGGAGCTGCCGGATCACATCTCCCGCCTCTGGCCGCAGAGGATCAGAAATGCAGACCACAGCGGACAGCACGCCGCCGATGGCCAGATACAGATGGGAATATTGATCCGGCAGGGAATCGTAACGCTCCTGTTCCCCCTCTGGAATG
>JAAWQS010000157.1 GCA_022800665.1 Oscillospiraceae bacterium | reverse complement strand
TCGCTTGTCTCAATAAACCCCTGCTTCTCCAAGCGGTAGAGTACCGGATAGAGCACGGATATAGTGAAGGCTCCGCCGCTCCGCTGTTTCATCTCCTGGGCCAGTTCATAACCATACATGGGCCTTTCCAGCAGCAGCCGCAGAGCTACCAGCGGACTGGTGGCGCGCTTGAAATAGGCCAGAAAGGAATGACCGCTTTTGTCGGGTACCTTTGGCATCTGATTTTTACCCCCTTTCTTGAATATATAAATATTATAGCAGAGTAAGGAAAATATTTCAAGATATAGTATTGACATATAAATTTGCGTGTGCTACTATTTTTTAGTAGGAATCAAATTCCTCAGCTTTCTGCAAAGTGCTGGAAAGAATTGAACTGTGTAACTTTAGGGAAGATTATAGATAGGGGGTGAAACTGATGTAGTAATGACGGATTAGAAATGAAAGTTTTGTACCTATGGAATACCATATAGCACTCGTTATAGAAAGGACTATAATTATGAAAAAGAAGTTACTGTCTTTGCTGTTAGCTATAGCAATAATCTTTTCTCTGTCAACTATAGCATTTGCATATGAAGACGAAGAGTTTGAGCCCATTTTTTATTGTTCCGCTGAAGAGATTGCTGCCAATAACAATCGCTTACCAGATAGATTTATAGAGAGCTTAAAGTACGCCCCGTATAATTCTGCTATACATTTTGCCCCTGATGGTAGTGCATCACTTGAGGTTCCAGAAAATTCAAGTTTAACATTTTTAGACGATGATGTAACAGAATTGTCAATCCCATCATCTCAAGATGACAATATGGATCTTGAGATTCCACAAGCCATATCGGACGATCGTATTGAGATAACGGACGTGAGCTACTATCCTTATCGAGCGGTAGTGCAAATAGTTGCTATTTATGCTGATGGTACAACTCTTTTGAGTTCCGGTGTCCTCATGGGTCCCAAAGGTGTCTTAACTACTGCACATACAGTATATTCCTCAAAACGGGGTAAAGCTCAATATGTTGAGATATTTCCTGGCGGTTTTAATTCTGATTATGACAAATTGACTTCTAGCGACCTGCACATCTCTACATCGTGGCTATTTGATGAGACAGACGATAGCGATTATGCAGTAATTACGTTAGCATCAGACCAAAATCTTGGATATTTTGGAATGACATGGTACAGAGATAATAAGGATTTAATGGAACACGAAGTATATAGACTAAGCTTTCTTGATGATGATAAGTTATGGCAAACTGCAACAGCAGAAATAAGTTATGCAAATAGCACTCTATTTTCTTATAAGTTAAAACGGCAACCTGGCGAAAGTGGTGCTCCTGTACTTTCAGCTACAACATCTCGTGTATTAGGAATGCACCTTGGAGGAGGTACTGAGTCAAGTATAGCACAAAGGGTCACTAAATCAATTTTGGATTTTATTGTAACATACGCAAGAGATGGTAAAGTTTAAGGTTAAAACCTTTCAGTAAAAATTAACCGTTTTTTAGATGCGGACAGCGCGGCATCTAATGGGTTAGTAAAGAGGAAATGGCCGCTCAAGTAAAGAACTTGTAAGCGGCCATTTCCTTTTTGTAATGCTGCTTTTTCATATGAGAAATAGTAATATGCGTACAGTTAGTGATCACCATACAAATAATAAATGTACAAAATGCAATCTCTCTATAAACGACTTTCATTCCAATAAGTGGATAAAAACTGAGCATAGCTCCAACCAACAACGCAATCAGCACACCAATTGCAACACCCCAGATAATGCAGTATTTTTTCATATTCCTGTATCTCCTTTCTAAATATATAAATATTATAACATGGCAAACGTGATATTTCAATATATTTTATTGACAACCAATTGTTTATCTGCTACTATTTAATTTGGGAGTCGAATTTTGTCTTCTGCAAAATTCTGGGAGCCATTTTATTTCACGAAAAGAGCGGGAAGGGGCAGTCATAAAATGAAGCGTTATCGCATGCTGGTTAATATCGTATACAGTGTTCAATGATCTGCGCAGCAAAAAGGACAATCTAAAGGAGGAGAAAAGAAATGGGGATTAGAGCACAGAAACTGTTTTTGATGCTGATTCTGACAGCTATGGTACTTGCTGGATGTGTAGAAAACTCAGCTCCAACAGAGAACACGCCGCCAGCATCCTCTGCAGTAGGGACGGACAATCCAGAAGAGGAACCTTCTCAAACGGATATGAAACCGTTAGACGCCAAATATATGCAAGGGGAGTTCTGGAGGATAATCGAGGACAGCAGTGATTTGCTTCCATTGGATACGGATGAAACGCCTGCTTCGTATTTTGAACAGCTGCAGCCCCAGGCTACAGTCGAGGCAGAACGCTACGTTCAGGAAATATGTCTGCCGGATTTGGAGAGTTTCCAAGCGGAGTATGGAGTGGAGTATGGAGGAACCAAAACCGGAGACACCTTCTATCAGGACAGCCGGATTGATAATTTGGAACCTGCCGGTGTCTTTTGCAAAGACGGCGCGCGGTATCTGGTTTATATTCTGGATTTTTCTGCGCATGTTGCTCCTGGGACAGAGCTGTTTTTTGCAGGCGGTATGAGTATGGATGATGACGGGTGGATGGACCCAGGGCCAGGACATATACTGGCATTATCCCTGGAGAATGATGAGAGCGTGCAGCTGTCCTTCGGGTATCAAGGCGATGTTTTTCCCTATCATTATGGTGAGGAGCAAGAGTTTTTCCAACAAGAGTTCAGCTTGATGCTTGCACGGCATCTAATGGGTTAGTAAAAAGGAAATGACCGCTCAAGTAAAGAACTTGCAAGCGGCCATTTCCTTTTTGTAACGCTACTTTTTTATATGAGAAATAGTAATATGCGTACAGATAGCGATTACCATACAAATGATAAATGTACAAAATGCAATCACTCTATAAATGAGTTCTCCAATAAACGGAAAGAAATTGTACCTAGCCCCTATCAACATCGCAATCAGTACGCCAATTGCAACACCCCAGATAATGCGGTATTTTTTCATATTCCTGTATCTCCTTTCTAAATATATAAATATTATAACA
>JAAWQS010000158.1 GCA_022800665.1 Oscillospiraceae bacterium | reverse complement strand
TGCTGTTTCATGTTTCCTCCACCCCGCTGTTTCTTCTCTACATTTTACCACGTTTTTCCTGCCTTGACTATAGCTAATTAAATCAGAGGCTCCTTAAATGTCGCATCCTGTGCAGGTTGTACCCGTGCGCTTGGATTGTGCCTAAACATGTTAGGAATTCCTTATGAACATGTCAATGAGAACGGGTATACCCACCAGTGGGCAAGGGTCAACGTGAATGGCACCTATTGGGTCTGTGATGCGCAAAGCTTGTATTTCGGCCCTGAGAAGGTCCCTTATGAATATCCAGATTAATTTTTAGTCCAGTGGTATGAAGTCAAGAGGAAATTAGCAAAAAAATCAGAGAAAAAAGGACGTGAAAGGGGGCGACGCAGCGCAAAAAGGCAACACCAACCAAAGCCCTACCCGTAGGTTTTCGAAAAAATTCCAGGAAGGGCCTGCCAGTCCAGAGTGGTGAGCGATTGGCTCAACCCTCCGGGAGCTTATACAGGCGGTTGTCTTTCAGCAGCCGAAAGACAAGCCGAACCAGTTTTCTGGCAGTTAAAGCGAGTGCGCGTTTATGCTGGTGCTTGTTGACCTCCTTGAACTTGAGGTCATAGTAGCACCGGAACTCGGAGTCGCATCTTCTCACGGAGTTGGCGGCTTCCAGCAGGTAGTAACGGAGGAAACGGTTGCCAGACTTGATGAGTTTCCTGTCCTGGGCTTCAAATTCCTCGGACTGGTGCTGTGTCCAGACGAGGCCGGCAAACTTGGCCACGAATGCCTGGGATTGAAATCGGTTGACATCGCCAATCTCGGCGATGATACCGGCGGAGTAGACTTTGCCGATGCCTGGGATGGAGGTCAAGGTGTTGGGGATGATTTGAAACTGCTGCTCAATGGCCTTGTCCAAAACCTTGATCTGCTTTTCCAAGGCCCGCATGGCGGCGATAGAGACGGCCATCGCCTGGTTCACAGAGTTGTTTACAGTGACAGGCAGGCGATAGGAATTCCTGGCGGCGGTCTGGATTGCATTGGCTTTAGCGGCCGGATCAGCAAAGTTGCGGCCCTTTTCATCAATGAACGCCGTCAGTTCATCCAAATCAGCGTAGGCGAGTTCGTCCACGGTTTCAAAGCGTTCCATGAGTGCAAGAGTGGTGGCACTGGTGTTTGCTATGTCCTTGTCTTGGGCCAATCCAGAGCATTTCAAAAACAAATAGTTCGCAAATCGCTGTTTTTCTCTGGTCAAATTCTGAACAGCGTAGAATCTGGCTCTGGTCAGCGTTTGTAGGGCTTTGTAGCGGTAATCGTCCATGTAGACCTCTGTACTTCTCTCCGTCCGGCTTCATCAGGTATACCGCGTTGTTTTGGCTTCCCACATCAATGCCAACGAATAGTTGATTCACGATTTTCACCTCCCTGTATTGGGATTTCAGGCCAGCAGGCTTTGAGATACCCATGATATCCGGAGTATCAGCAACCTCGCGTATCAGAATCATTCCGGGGCGGGCCAATGCGATAGCCCTCACTGCTAAAAGGGCGGCCCTGCTCCCGGCAAACAGCCAGTGAGTTGGCAGCTAACTTCCGGCTCAGGGGGACTGACTAAAAGAGTAGCAGCCTTGCGGCCCTACGGGGGGAAAAAGAGCTTGTCCCTGCTGTCCTACAGCTATTGTATCACAGGTATCTCATAGCCTGCTGATACTGAAACCTATTTACCTGAAACTTATTATACGAGCATTTGGATTTCCTGCCTGCGGTAAACTTCTTGTAAATTTATTTCGGGAGATCTATTGACATTTTTCAAATTTTGAGATAGGAGGAATAGAAATGAAAAAGCGGATCATTTCAACTTTGTTGGCACTGTGTTTGATGTTGGGGATGCTGCCGGGAAAGGCACTTGCATCGAACGGAGATTTTTCTGCTAGTCCGGCAGACAATACACCATCTGCGTGGGATGGTACTGTTGCCGACAGCTACGCAGGCGGCAGTGGCACCGCAAAAGAGCCATATCTGATTGCTACAGCGCCGCAGTTGGCCAGAGTTGCTGCGCAGGTAAACCGTGGGGCCGAAAGCGGGAAGTATTACCGGCTAACGAATGATATTTATCTTAATGATGTCTCATCGGTAGACTCTTGGAACATTACCGTACCTCACAATCAATGGACACCTATTGGCTCTGCTTCATCACCATTTTCTGGCATTTTTGATGGAGCGGATCATATAGTTTTTGGCGTTTACATTTCTTCAAGCGAAAATTATCAGGGATTGTTCGGTGTGGTTGGCACTGGCAGCTCTATCACAAACACTGGCGTAGAAAAGTCATATATTGAGGGTGGAGATTTTGTTAGTGGACTATGCGGATACTCCACTAGCAGCTTCGGCAATTGCCATAGCGGTGCTACCGTAGTTGGAAACAAATATTTAGGCGGTATTGTTGGTGGCGCGGGAAATCCGGGCGGCATATTTGGAGGTTCTCAGATCAGTATAGATAATTGCTTTAATACCGGAAAGATTAGTGGAGCAAATTATGTTGGTGGAATACTTGGAAACGCCGATACCGGCGTATTGAAGAAATGCTACAATGTTGGCGCATTAAGTGGAACGGATCGTGTTGGAGGTATTGCAGGAAGGACAGTTGAAACCAGGTATTGTTGGAATTTAGGTGATGTCACGGGTACAGTTTATACAGGTGGCATTCTAGGTGAAGCTGCGTTTTTTGGCTCTAACCAGTCTAATGTTTCAAGCTGCTTCAATGCAGGGGCGATTAAAGGGAAGTCCTATACGGGTGGTATTGTTGGCTACGCTTCAGCGTATAGCTGGGCTTATAAAGCCGATATTAACAACTGCTATAATTTGGAACAATAAATGCGGATGGAGACTATGTGGCGGGAATAGCAGGTTTCTCGGAGCGCAACAGGATAAGGAACTGTTATAATGCAGGAACTTGCACATTTGGGAAGAGCACTAATTCTGATGCGGTTTTTAATGTAGCGGCTAGTGTATTGTCTCGATGATTTATAGAAGAATATACTATCCAACCACATAGTTTTGTGTTACCCTAAACAAAAAGGGTGAGGTGAATAGTATGGCCAG
>JAAWQS010000146.1 GCA_022800665.1 Oscillospiraceae bacterium | reverse complement strand
AGCATTTGCTACGCCAGCCCCTATTATAACAGTCTTTCCGCCGTTTTTCAATAGCTATTTCTCTCATCTCCTACTACGGAGGACTGTCTGTTTCGCAATGCGGGGTTTGTGTCTGTACATATGCGGTGTGGGGTAATTATATCCTGCACCGCTTTTTGTTTGTCTCGGCGGGAAACGGTCCGGCGGGAGACGGGTGTAAAAGCCCGTCCCCGTCCGGGGCTGCCCCGGCGAGATTTTGTGTCCCTACGGCAGAAGCCGTAGGGAAGGAGAAGTATGGTAGACTACAAGAAAATGTATCTGACGCTGTTCAACGCCATGGAGGATGCGATCAACACTATGGAGAACGCCAGACAGGCTCTCATCCAGGCCCAGCGGGAATGTGAGGAACTGTATGTATCCGCAGAGCAGGACGAAGAGTCGGAGAGCGGCGGATTGACTGTGTTATCTGCTACTTGAATACAGGCTAAAAGGGAGGATACCAGTTTTTTGCCGGTATCCTCCTTCTGTGCCGGGTCAGAGATGCAGCGCACTCTGCTGCAACATTCTATTGCGGATCAAAGAAAGAGAGGCATGACCTATGCGTATTATCATCGCGCCAGCGAAAAAAATGTCGGAGGATACGGACAGCTTTGCCGTGGACGGCCTGCCAGTATTTCTGGAACAGACCGGGCAGCTGAAAGCCGCCCTCCAGAAGCTGTCCCCTGCGGAACTGCAGGCGGTCTGGAAATGCAATGACGCCATCACCCGGCTGAATGTGGAGCGGCTGGAGAACATGGACCTGTACCGCCGCCTGACCCCTGCCATTCTCTCCTATGAGGGCATCCAGTACCGCTATATGGCCCCTGGGGTGATGGAGACGGCGCACCTGGACTACCTCCGGGAGCATCTGCGCATTCTGTCCGGCTTTTACGGCCTGCTGCGGCCCTTTGACGGCGTGACCCCCTACCGGCTGGAGATGCAGGCTAAACTGGCGGTGGGCGGATGCCGGGACCTGTACCAGTTCTGGGACGGTCTCCCGGCCCGGCAGCTGGCCGCTGAGACAGACCTGGTACTGAATCTGGCCTCCAAGGAATACAGCAAAGCGGTGATCCCGCACCTGCCGGGGGCTGTCCGGCTGGTCAGCTGTGTCTTTGGGGAGCTGAAAAACGGAAAAATTGCAGAGAAAGGGACCCGGTGTAAAATGGCGCGGGGCCAGATGGTGCGCTGGCTGGCGGAAAATCACGTCACAGACCCGGCGGATTTCCAGGCGTTTGAACAGCTTGGCTGCCGGTTCTGGCGGGCGGAAGCGGAGGGAACTCATACCACGCTTTATTTTACAATGGAGAGCAAACATGACGGAGCCGCAGACCGGTAATCCGCTACTGCATCTCCCGCCGCAGCTTTTCAATCGCCCGCTTCTCCAACCGGGACACCTGCACCTGGCTCACCCCCAGAATGCGGGCGCACTGCTGCTGGGTGAGGCCCTTGTAAAAGCGGAGAAGAATGGTCTTCTGCTCCTGGTCCGGCAGGCGGTCAATGGCGGAGCGCAGGGCAATGCGTTCCAGCATCTGCTCCTCCGTCACCGGGCTGGCCAGGGTGGATTCCAGCGTCAGGCCGTCGGCGTTCTCCTGGTTCAGACTGTCCGGCGGCGCGGCGGCCAGCTCGGCGGCGGCAATCTCCTCCGGCGTCAGGCCGGTGGCCTCGCTCAGCTCCGACAACGCCGGTTCCCTGCCCAGCCCGGCGCGCAGGCGTTCGCGGGCGGCATAGATGCTCACGCTCTGCTCCCGCAGGCTCCGGCCTACCTTAATGGCCCCGTTGTCCCGGAGGTACCGCCGGATCTCCCCGGCAATCTTCGGCACCGCATAGGTGGAAAACTGGGTGCCGTAGGCGGGATCAAAGCCCCGCACCGCTTTCAGAAACCCCAGGCACCCCAGCTGATAGAGGTCGTCCGCCTCCACGCCCTTGCCGAAATACCGCCGCACCACCGCCCAGATCAGGCCGCTGTTTTCCTCCAGCGCCTTTGCCGCCGCCGCCTCGTCCCCGTTCCGGGCCTGGAGGAGCAGATCCAGCGTCCCGGCGGTCATAAGCCGGCCCGGCGGGGCTTGATCCGCCGCCGCATCGTCACGCGGGTCCCCTTCCCCTGGTCGGAGCGGACGGTGAGCTCATCCATAAAGCTCTCCATAATGGTGAAGCCCATGCCGCTGCGCTCCTCGCCGCCGGTGGTAAAGAGGGGCTGGCGGGCCTGGTCCACGTCGGCAATGCCCCGCCCCCAGTCCCGGACGCTGATCTCCAGCACATTGCCCTCCAGAATCCGGACCTTGACCACAATGCGGCCCAGCGTGTCCGGGTAAGCGTGGACAATCGCGTTGGTGACAGCCTCGCTGACGGCGGTCTTGATATCCCCCAGCTCCTCCAGGGTTGGGTCCAGCTGGGCGGCAAAGCAGGCCACCGCGCTGCGTGCAAAGCCCTCGTTTGCGCTGCGGCTGAGAAATTCCAGATTTATGTAATTCGTGCTCCGCGTTTTCATCGCGCACCTCCTCGTATAGCCTTTGTGTCCGTACGCTCCGCCTGTCAGCAGAGATTGACGTAGCGGGCCAGCCCGGCAGTCTCCAGGACCCGCGCCGCCTGGCGGGGAATATTGATGACCATCAGACTGCCGGAGAGCGCCTCCATCCTGCGCTTGGCCCGGAGAACGACGGCAATGCCGGAGCTGTCCATAAAGGTCAGCTCCCCCAGATCGAGAAAGGTCTTCGCCGGCAGGTGCTGCTCCAACAGCCGGTCAATGGAGTCCATCAGATTTTTTGCCGCGTGATGGTCCAGCTCGCCACCCAGACGGATGGTCAGCTGCCGGTTCTCGACCCTGTACTTCATCTCCATAGCTTGTCTCCTTTGCAGATCGTGCTTGCATACCGTGCTGTCAGCTGTCATTATACGGCGGTTTCCCTGCTCTTTTTTGTCGAAAGAGGGGCCGTGGAAAAATTTTCTCCCCCCAAGGTCTCTTTCCTCCTTTTTGGCGAAATTTAACTTGACAATTTCCGCACGCGATGGTATGCTAACAACGTGTTCAAAACTGTACAAATTAGTCACTGCCGGGTG
>JAAWQS010000036.1 GCA_022800665.1 Oscillospiraceae bacterium | reverse complement strand
GACAACTGCGGTGTGGATGAGCGTATAGAGAGAGTTCATACCCAGCAGGCAGGGGGTAACAATGGTATTGTTGATGACGGACTGGAACACAATGGACGCTCCGCCAATGGCAAAGGCGGTGATGAGCATAACGATCAGCTTGGGTGTACGGATTTTCATTGCGTACTGAAACAGTTTTGCATTGTCAAAATGGACTCCTACCAGCATATACCCTGCGGCGCACAGCAGGACCAGCGCAGCGAGGATGGCCAGCTTCCGGCGATTGGCCCGTACAGCGGCAGTATTCATGCCACGCCGCCCTCCTTCCTGTTCAGACGAATTGCTTTCCGCCCATGGCGGAGACGATAGAGCAGCAGCGCCACAAAGAGGACGCTTCCAATGATACCGACGATCAGCTCAATGGGCAGCTCATAGGGGAAGATTACCATCCGGCCCACCATGTCGCACGCCAGCACAAACAGCGCGCCAAACAGCGCCGTGTCCATCAATATGCCCCGGATCTTATCTCCCTTGAACATCGCCACCAGATTGGGAACGATCAGGCCGATATAGGAGATAGAGCCTACCACCACAACAACGGAGGCGGTGATCATCGCGGCAATCGTCAAGCCCAGGAACAGCACAAAGTTATATGGAACGCCGAGATTTTGTGAAAAGTCTTTTCCCATGCCCACGATGTTGAAATGATTTGCAAACAGAAAGGCCAATGCGACCAGAGGGACCGTCAGCCAGACGATCTCATACCGTCCCCGCAGGACCATGGAGAAGTGGCCTACCAGCCAGGTAGAGAGGGCCTGTGTCATTTCGTACTTGTACGCCAGATAATTCGTAATGCCGCCAATCACATTGCCGAACATGATGCCCACCAGCGGAACCATCACAACATCCTTAAACTGGATACGCTGGATGAACCAGACAAATATCCATGTGCCGAGGATCGCAAAGACAAAGGAAAAAACAGCCCTCCCCCATAGGGTGGAATTGGGCAGGAACAACAGCGCCAGCAAGATGCCGAACTGTGCGGAGGAAATGGTGGCCCCTGTGGTTGGAGAAACAAATTTGTTCATACAGAGCTGCTGCATGATCAGCCCCGCCACGCTCATGCCGATGCCGGTACAGAGAATTGCCAGGAGACGGGGCAGACGGGAAATCAGGAAAATTTCCAAATGCTCACTGTCCCCCTGTAACAGCCCTGACAGTTCCACATCCAGGACACCAATGAGCAGCGACAAGATGGACAGTATCAAAAGCAGGGCGAACAAAACAATGGTAGTCAAATGTTTTTTTATAACAGACACCTCCACAAAAGTTAGCTACGACTAATCATAAGGTATTAAGAAATGCGTATGACGGAAGACAAGGAGATTCGCCACGCACAACGCAATTTAGTATAGCACATAAGGTTAGCCATACACAACCGCATGATTGAACAAGAAAACAGGTATTCTAAGCAGGAAAATTTATCTATTATCACGAGAGCCATTCAGGAGACGGCAGATGTACCACTAGGTGCGGTTGGAATTATCCAGACAGCTCAGGAACACTTCCAGCAAGAAACAGTACGGCTACCTCAAGCCGTCCGTAAAGGCTTCAGTGGATGAAATTGCAGACGAATGCGGAAGCTCCGAGAGAAGAAAATTGCTCATGGTCATAAACCGGATGACCATGAGCCGAAATCATCAGTATGATGTTGAGCGAGTGGCTTATTTGATAATATATGCCTTCACGATCTGACCATAGTACGCAATATGGCAGTCCTTATTGGCGCCCGGATTTGAACTGTCTACATTCTCCGGATACATTTTTTCCCGAATAAATGCTGGAATCGCGTGTCTGTCCTGCAACTGCTGATACAGTACTTTGCACTCCAGTGTCAGCGGCAGCTCGCGGATACCGGGAGCCTTCACCAGTTCGGATTCAACCAGCGTAAGATGCAGGCTGGCGGCTTTATCAGTGTCCCGGCCTGTCTTAGCGCCGCAATATCCAAGTATGTTTTTGTCAAGTTCTCCATAGGGAATATTGATCGTGAACTCCTGGCTGGCATCAAGCATTTCTCTGGTAAAGCGCCCTTCGCGGATGAAGGCCACAAAAACAGGAAGTCCCCATTCTACCCCCAAAGTTCCCCAGCCGATTGTCATCGAGTTCACTTTTTCGTTGTTTTTGGTAGTCAGCAAAACCCCCTTGGGGATAGCGGAAACAATTTCCTTTGCGTAGTCAAATACTTCAATTTCCTGCTTCATCATGCGACACTCCTTCTCAAAATTATAGAATCGGATTCGGAACCGTATCCCGCAGTTCCGATTGCTTGGCATAGTTCCAATCTTCAGGTGCGCCAATACAGCAGCCACCCATCTTCCGCAGTTGGCGGAAACAGTGGCGGGTGTAGTGGACATCCACATACTCCCCCTGCACATCCAGGAACAATTTCTCAATGAGGCCGATGGGACACCTGGCCGTTACCTGCTGGATGTAAACATCCTGCTCAGCCTCAGACAATGTCCCATTTAAAACCACAACTTGCATCTGCATCCCCTCCGGGGAACCAGTATAGCAGATACCCGATTCAAAAGCAAGGAAGGCGGTGTCGAAAATTCCATCAGGACGAGCAGCGGATCTCTGAACATCAAGAGCAAAGTTGTTGGCGATGGCCAGCACGGAACCGCCCGCTGGGCCACGCCGAAAGAAATCTCCCAGACCTACGCACGGGTCCTGCTCAAAGTCTTAGAGACTGCTCTTATATAGAGACAATTACTTTGCACCTCCATGTATTTGCGGAGGGTCTAGCCCTATCAGCCATAATGGATCTACGTTCAATGCATCAGCGAACAAGGGAATTTCATAATCAGGCACGATACGAAGCCCCATTTCAATTCGGCTAATCGCCTTCTGTGTTAACGAGTGTCCGTTCAGCTGAATCCTTGCAGCAAGGGCTTCTTGGGAAAGGCCCAGACTTTCGCGGACCATCCGCACACGCTCACCGCAGATATTGCATTTACCATCTCTCATCAATAAGCGCATGTCATTCATCCTATCCCAACAAATGATTGTGATAGGATTGACAATACCACTTAATTTGTGGTATGTTTATCCCTAAGATAACTAAACCGAAAGAAGAGTATCATGTCATTTTTTTCGGATCATTCCGCTGTCCTCTGCTTTTATCAGACGCCTGGTCTGTGATCAGGTTACCAAATGTCTTTTTCAATAGAAAGGAATTGAAATATGCTACCGCAGAAAAACCAAAAGTCAGCCAAAACAGCAATCCCCAGCGGACAGTAGTTTCAGTATAAAAAGTCAACGCAACGCTTGCAGCAACCAGCATAAACATGGACAGCGTCCTTGGAAATGCGCTCAGCGATATAGCCACAGCGTTTCGTATGGTTCCTTTCACAGAATTATGAAATTTGGCTAGGATTGCAAAAACATAAAGAATGACCATTACAAGAGCAACACTGGCTATTATACTCAGGATCTTCATGACTGTGTTGACGTATCCCGCACCATTCCAAACCAAGCGAATGTCATATGTAATCAAGAGAGCAAATGTAATGAGAATAAGCCAAATAATAGTTGCCTGCCGGAAATTCTGCTTGAAGGACCTAAGATAGTCCCTTGATACCGCACTGTCCTCATCGGACACCATCCGTAATGTCACATAATGGAGCGCCGTCAGGGATGCTCCAATGGTGAAGATAGGAACGCAAGTGATCAGGAAGAGGAGATTGAGGATCATCAAATCCGCAACTTTGCCGAGGAAATGCATCAGGGGACTATCTATATTGAATAAATTGCGCAAAAATACACCCCGCTTTTTCGTCGTTTCAACCAAGAGCTGTTGACGCGAGCAGAAAAATATAGTATACTGATTTGAATCATACACAATGCTGACGTATATAGCAAGAGGACAAATTATAGGCTTTTTTCTAATTGCTGGAAAAACCCCGGAAGGATTTGTGAATTTGGTGAGGTGCAAATGTGAAAAAAATATCTGCGCTGCAATCATATGAAGAAAATATGGCAAGAAATCTAAACGATCTGAGCCTTCGGAAAAAGCTTCGGTATCTCTACTATTTCTGCATCCTGATCCCCATTATCCTCACAGATACCGTCATCCTGCTCAGCCTTTTCCGTGCGGAACAGGTTGAACAGGATCGGGAAATGGCCGCTGCGGCCAGCGCCGTACAATACTCCATCACCAGTTTTGTGGAGAGTTCGACCGTGGTTGCCAGAGGGATCTATCTTGACAGCTCTATCCAGGAATTCCTCAGTACACAGTTTCAGGGGCCGGAGGACTATTTTGCACAGTATCAGGCAGTCATGCGCAACTCGGTTCTTCACGGAATTTCCGGTATCGACAACACCGTCATCACGATTTACGCCGACAATGAAGGTATCGTCAATGGCGGTGGCTTTTTAAGACGCTCTAATGTGGAGGGCGAGGAGTGGTTCAAGCTATATGCGGAGAGCGGCTACGATACACAGCTCGAATTCTATTATGCCCCCAATGATAATCGAACGGCGATTCTTCTTCGCAATCTCAGCGGCCACACAAAAGAAAAGACGGCCTGCTTCCTGAAGATTGAGTTGGACTATAGCCGCCTGGCCCAAAACATCAGCAATATGAATTACACGTTTCCGGTCTACATATGCGTGGACAATGAGGTTATCATATCCAATCAGGAGTCCAATAATCTCAGGGAGGCGTTTCCCGTCTTCACAAAGTCAGACAGCGCCGCCCTGGAGCAGGAGTTGGAGCTGTATGGATCAAATATCAAGATTTATGTCATGAGGCGGGCCAACAACGTGATAGCCGCTCTGCTGGAGAACTCTGTTCTGCTCGTGCTGCTGCTGCTGTTCAATATCCTGTCGCCGCAGCTGATCATGAATCTGCTGGAAAAATCCATCACCAGCCGTATCTTCCGGCTTGGGGATGTGTTCAACCAGGTGGACAGCGATGAACTGATCATGATACCGGAGGAGGGCGGCAAGGATGAGATCGGGGTCCTTATGAGCAATTATAACCGCATGGCAAAACGGATGAACGAGCTGATCGATCAGGTCTACCGCAACCGCCTGCGGGAGCAGGAGATGGATATTGCCCGCCAGAATGCGGAGCTTCTGGCCCTGTACAGTCAGATTAATCCACATTTCCTTTTTAACGCCCTGGAGAGCATACGGATGCGCAGTATCCTGAAGGACGAACACGAAACAGCTGATATGGTGGAAAAGCTGGCCATCATGGAGCGGCAAAACGTGGATTGGTCCACAGATACCAATACTGTAAAAAGGGAATTGGAATTCGTAGAGGCCTATCTCTCTCTGCAGAAATACCGGTTTGGCGACCGGTTGTCCTACCGGATCGAAATGCAGGAGGAATGTGAAGACATCATGATCCCAAAGCTTACCATCACGACCTTTGTTGAAAACGCATGTGTCCACGGTATTGAAACCAAAACGTGTCCCGGCTGGGTATTTGTACGAGTATACACGGAAAAGGACACCCTCTGCGTGGAGGTAGAGGATACCGGCGGGGGGATGGAGGAGAGCGCGGTGGAAATCCTTGGCGAGCGGATGCGCGGCGCCTGTATTGACATGCTGAAGGAGAAAGGCCGGGTAGGGATCGTCAATGCCTGCCTCAGGATACGGATGATGACGGACAGCGCTGCAGATTTCTCTGTGGAGAGTGAAAAGGGGATAGGGACGGTCATATTGATACGGATTCCTCTTGAAAAAACAGAAAGGGCTGTACAGACATGCTGAAGGTATTGCTTGTTGACGATGAATATGTCATTACCCAGGGGCTGAGCGTCCTGATTGACTGGGGCGCTGAGGGCTACGAAATTGCCGCTGTCTGTTCTAACGGTCAGGACGCGCTGGACTATCTGCGGGAAAATCCTGTCGATCTGGTGATTGCCGACGTGATGATGCCGGTGATGACAGGGCTGGAGCTGTTGGAGAAGGTGAAGCGGGAGAAAGTGTCGGATGCCAGCTTTGTTATTCTCAGCGGCTACAGCGAATTCGCCTTTGCCCAGCAGGCCATGAGATTTGGGTGTATCGATTATCTCTTAAAGCCGATTGAGCGGGACGATCTTCTCGCCATACTGCATAAGTTCACGCATATGTCGGAGGATGCAAAGCGGGATCAGCAATATGAGCAGGCCTATCTGACCCGTAAACTGATCGCCCTTCTATATGGCAGAAGCGCGGAAGCGGACATTGCATACATCCGCTCCAATATGCATCTGTCCGCTGGAGTTCGGTATATTGAGATAGAAATTGCCAACGTCGAGGAGCTTGATGAGGAAGAAACAAACATGCATACGCTCCGCGAGCAGATATACCGCAACTGCCGCCAGATCCTCCAGGAGGACTCCAACCACTGTGTTCTGGAGATATCCCACCGCCGCCTCAATTATGCTGCCGGATTCATATATTGCGACTACATGGCCCAGGAACGGAATCTTACGGAAGTACAGTATATACAGATGATACACCGTCTTATTGGCATCTCTCTCCAGCGGGAGATCCGTCTGCTTGTGGGAAAAAAGGTTTCGGATGTCGAAATGATAACCCAGTCCTATGAGTCTGCGGCATCGCTCAGAAATCTTGAGGCGTTCCGAAGTCAGAAGCACATATATTTCTATGAGCATGAGCTTCAGTCCCATGAGGAAAAAAACGTTCTCTGCAAGAGGGAACTGGATGCGCTGATCAAATCCATTGAACTGGGCGATCATGACAGAATAGAGGGGCAGGTAGAGGCCCTTTTCCACCGGATGCAGTCCAAGGGCATCCGGCGGAAAGGCATCAACGTAAATTTCAACTATTTGCTTTTCCGGTTGGTCCATCTGGCGTCAAATATCGACAGCGAGGCGGATCAGGAGGAAATCCTGCAACTCATCAGCACAAGTGCGGTGGAACAGGGATTTCTGCGGGGGAGCAGCCGTCATCTGGCCCACTTTGCCTGCGAATACTCCGATTATCTGGCACAGCTCCAGCGCGACGAGTCCTCCGGCATCCTTGGAAACATTGAGCGGGAGATACGGGAGAACTATGCCGAGAATCTGACGCTCCAGGAGCTGGGGAAGAAATACTTCATCAATAGCTCCTATCTTGGACAGATATTCAAAAAAGCCTATGGACAATCCTTCAAGAACTACCTGGCGCTTCAGCGGATTACGGAGGCCAGCCGGCTGCTTGTCTGCACGGATAAGAAAATAGGAGACATTGCGGAGGCAGTTGGATATAAGGATATAGACTATTTTATATCAAAATTCATCCAAATCAAGGGCTGCACCCCTTCGCGCTTCAGAAGAAACCGAGTATGAGGAGGGATATTATGTTGACTTTACCGAAAACATTTGCACCCGGCATGGTTTTGCAAAGACAAAAGCCCATGGAACGGCATCTTGTTCCTGGATGAGCGCCCGCCGGCAGATCCGGAGCTTGCGGCGCTGCCTCCGCCCCAAAGCATTCCGGGAGCGTTGTACGAGCATATGGCGATACCATCATTGTGGCTCTTCCTGAAAATACAGGAAAGGTAACGGTCGATTTCGCAAGGACGCCCTGGTATCTTGTCAACCTTTACAACAGCGCCGGACTGCCGGCTGTTCCATTTTCTGTGGAATGCGAATACTATAGCCAGGTAAACAACGGAAACCAACTTTGCCGTTTGACAGGTTGGTTTCCGCTGTTTTTTACAAATTGCAGGGAGAAATTCAGGGGAGGATTTGTCAAGCTGTAGAATTTGCCCGGTCCTTATGTGGAGTTTATCGGTTGTTTAACCGTTTTTCGACAAATATAATATTAGCATATCAACGCTTCTCTGGAAGAGAGAGGCAATAATAAAAGAGGAGGATCAATATGAAAAAGGCAACCTGGCAGCGAGTGGCCGCGGCTCTGCTGATGGCGGTCATGCTTCTTGGCGTGGCTGGCTGCAGCAAAGGCGAAGACGGAGACATCATCCAATTCACAATGTTTGGGGCGATGCCACAGCCCGAAATCAACGATGACAACGAAATCATGAACCTCATCGCAGAGAAGGTCGGCGTGAAAGTGAAGGAGACATGGCTGACCGGACAAACTGCCGCTGAGGCGATCGGCACCATCATCGCCGGCGGTGATTATCCCGATTTCATTGACGGCGGCGAGGCCATGATGGCCCTGTACGATGAGGGCGTGCTGGTGCCCTGGGACGATTATCTGGAGAAGTATCCCAACCTCAAGGAGCTGTTCACCGATCAGGAGTGGGATGCCCTCCGTCAGGATGACGGCAAGATCTACTGGGCCAACCAGTTCCAGAACAACTACGGCGAGAACCGGGCGACCACCCATAACGACGAGGCATTCTGGATCCAGGTGCGGGTTCTGGAGTGGGCCGGTTATCCAGAGATTAATACTCTGGATGAATACTACGATGTACTCACGCGCTATGCCGAAGCGAATCCCACCATGGCGGACGGAACCAAGGTCATTCCCTATACCATGCTCTGCGATGACTGGCGTTACTTCTGCATTGAGAACGCCCCCCAGTTCCTGGACGGGTATCCCAACGACGGCTCCGTCATTGTGGACAAGGAGAATCTCAAGATCGTGGACTACAATACCACGCCTACCGCCAAGAGATATTTCACCAAGCTCAATGAGGAATACAAGAAGGGTACGATCGACATTGAGTTTGCTACCCAGACCTACGATGAGTACATCGCGAAGCTGTCCACCGGTGCGGTGCTGGGCATGTGCGACCAGTGGTGGGACTTTTACGGCACGGTCAACGACACGTTCAAGCAGCAGGGGCTCGACCTGCTGGGCTGCAACTATGTGCCCCTGGGCCTGACCATTGACGAGGGCATGGACAACCGCTGGCACACCTACGGCGATACCCTGAACGTTTCCTGCGGTATAGCCGTTACCACCAGCTGCAAAGATCCAGACGCGGCTTTCAAATTCATGAACGATATCCTGGATCAGGAGATCCATGACCTGCGCTTCTGGGGCATAAAGGACGTTGACTATCTGGTGGACGAGGACGGCATGTTCTACAAGACCCCGGAGATGCGTATGCAGTGGGCCGACAAATCTTATCAGGCGTCCCACCGGTGCCTTTACGCCTATATGCCCCAGTGGCGGGGTACAAGCAGAGATGGTAAGAATGCCATGATGCCTGAGGAGCAGACGTCTGAGTTCTTCAGCGATCTCGCCGAGCCGCTTCGGAAGTGCTTCGAGGCCTACGGCGCCAACAACTATCCCGATATGATCGGCTCTGTTGTGGAGGAGAACGCCCCCTGGTTCCCCATGTACTCCTACTCCAATGCCATGACCACCGCTACGCCGGGCGGCGTCGCCTGGACCAAGATGGGCGAGGTCAAGCACGAGTGGCTGCCCAGGATCGTTATGGCCGACGATTTTGAGGCTGCCTGGGAGCAGTACATGGCCGCCTACAATGCGGTCAACCCGCAGGACTTCCTCAGCGAGATGCAGGAGGAGCTTAACCGCCGCGCCAGTTAAGTTCCCCGTTTCGGACGAGCATCATCATGAGCGCCCACTCTACATCCCGGCAGGGAGGACCGCGTGCACCGCGCGGTTCTCCCCGGAATCAATAAGCCGTGTGAAAGCGGTTTGAGGAGGTCAGAAATGAAAGCAAAACGCATCTCATGGAAAGAGATAAAGCGCCAAAAATTCCTGATGATTTGTACTGCGTGCTTTGTTGTTTACGGCATCATTTTCTATTATCTGCCCTTGGCGGGCTGGATTATGGCATTCCAGAACTATAAGCCGAAAGACGGTTTCCTTGGCTCAGAGTTCGTCGGCCTGGAAAAATTTAAATTTCTATTTTCCGACGCAACCTTCCTGCAAGTAATCCGCAACACGTTGGCCATGGGTATATTGAACCTGGTGGCAACCTTTGTTATGGCAATCGTATTTGCCATCCTTCTCAACGAGGTCCGGCTGGTGGTGGGCAAGAAGCTGGTGCAGACCATTTCTTATCTGCCGCACTTCCTGTCCTGGATCATCGTTACCGGTATTCTCCACGATGCCCTCTCCTCCACAGGTGTTGTCAACGAGCTCCTGACCAACTGGGGCATCCTGGACGGACCGGTCAATTTCTTCGCCAACAAGTCATATTTCTGGCCGATTGTCGCCTTTGCGAACGTCTGGAAGGAGACGGGCTGGAACGCGATCGTATACCTTGCAGCCATTACCTCCATTGATCCTGGCCTCTATGAAGCGGTTACCATCGACGGCGGAGGCCGTTGGGCAAAGATCAGGCACATTACGCTGCCCAGCATTAAGCCCACGATCATGATCCTTCTGATCATGAACATCGGCAACGTCCTCAATGCCGGCTTTGAAGTCCAGTACCTCTTGGGCAACGGCCTGGTCAAGAGCGTATCCGACACCATTGACATTTACACGCTGACCTGGGGAATCAGCCAGAACGACTACTCCCTCGGTACTGCTGCCGGTATCTTCAAGAGCGTGGTTGCCATTGTCCTTATCTTCGCGGCCAACAAGTTCGCCAAGAGAAACGGCGAGCAGGGAATGTTCTAAGGAGGTGTCAGTAATGAGTAAACAGTGGAAGCCCAAATCCTCCCTTGGGGACAAGGTGTTTGTCGTCTGCAACACCATTTTTCTGGCGGCCTTCGTGATCATCACCCTCTACCCGGTGCTGAACACCGTCGCTCTCTCCTTCAACAATGGTATTGATGCCGTCCGCGGCGGCATCCACCTGCTCCCCCGCGTGTTCACGCTCCAGAATTACAAGACCGTTCTGGGCCAGCAGAATATCATCACAGGCGCGTACATATCCGTGGCAAGGACTGTCGTGGGTACGATTCTGGCCCTCGCCGCAAACGCGCTGCTGGCCTATGTTGTAAGCCGCAAGCGGTTCCTCTTCCGTTCGCAGCTGTCCCTTTTCTGGGTCATCACCATGTATGTCAGCGGCGGTATGATCCCCACGCTGATCCTCTACCGCAACTTGGGCCTGACCGGTACCTTCTGGGTCTACGTGATCCCCGGTATGATCAGCGTATTCAATATGCTGGTTCTGCGCACCTACATGATGGGCCTGCCGGAGGGCCTGGAGGAGTCCGCACAGATCGACGGCGCCAATGACTTTACCATCTTTGTGCGCATCATTTCCCCGTTGTGCAAGCCGGTGTACGCCACTGTGGCCCTTTTTGTGGCCGTGGGGCAGTGGAACTCCTGGTTTGACGTCATGCTTTACAACCGGATGAACACAAAATACACGACCCTCCAGTATGAGCTGATGAAGCTGCTCTCCTCCGTTATGCAGCAGGGCGGTTCGGCCTCCTCCGCCGGACAGGGGGCCGCCGCCGCGGTGACGCCGGTGACGGTCAGAGCAGCCGCCACAGTTGTTACCATGCTTCCCATCATCTGCCTCTATCCCTTCCTCCAGCGCTACTTTGTCGCCGGTATGACGCTGGGAAGCGTAAAGGAATAAAATCCGCATCTCTTTCACTTATCATCATCGATGGCCGCCGTGAGCATATTGCGGCGGCCATCGAACTAAAAAATCGGGTAAATGTTATGAGGAAATTACACTATCGAAATATCTTTGCTGAAGCCGGTTTCGCTCAAGCAGAAATTGAAGTGAGACTACAATCCTGCTTTCATGAAATATTCTACGGCTTGGACCGCTTTTATCACGAGGCCGGAGCAGACAAGGCCTATATTGAGGACACAGGCAATCATGATGTGCGCACCGAAGGCATGTCCTATGGCATGATGATGTGTGTCCAGATGGATAGAAAGGCTGCGTTTGACAGACTCTGGAAGTGGGCTAAAACATATATGTATATGACCAAGGGGATAAACAGCGGTTATTTCGCCTGGTCGGTATCTCCGGAAGGCGTGCCGAACGCCGCAGGTCCGGCCCCGGATGGAGAAGAATATTTCGCTATGGCTCTCTTTTTCGCCGCTCACCGCTGGGGGAACGGCGAGGGGATCTTTGACTATGAAGCCGAGGCCCGGCAGCTGCTCCGCATCTGCCTGCACAAAGGGGAGCAGGGGGAGGGGGGACGGCCCATGTGGGACCCGGATACGAAACTCATACGCTTTGTGACAGAATTGGACTTCACCGACCCTAGCTACCATCTTCCCCATTTCTATGAGCTCTTCGCCCTCTGGGCGGACGAGGCGGATCGCCCCTTTTGGAAAGCAGCCGCCCTCGCCAGCAGGGCCTACTGGGTCAAAGCCTGCCACCCGGTGACGGGGCTGTGCGCCGAGTACGCGGACAGGGAGGGCCGTCCCCAGAAGACGGACCCATCCCATTTCGGCGGCCGCCACGACTGGTACTACAGCGACGCCTACCGCACCATCTTCAATATCGCCCTGGACGCGGTCTGGTTCGGGCGCTCTCCCTGGGCCAGGGACGAGGCCAACCGGCTGCAAAAATTCTTCTGCGAAACGGTCCGGGACAATGACCGCGCAATCTATGAGGTGGACGGTACAGTTCTTCCCCTTCCCGCGCTGCATCCTGTCGCCATCACCGCCACCAATGCCGCCGCCAGTATGGCAGCGGATGGCCCCTGGGCGGAGGAATGTGTGCGCCGGTTCTGGGAGACGCCTATGCGCACCGGGGAGCGGCGGTATTATGACAACTGTCTGTACTTTTTTGCATTCCTGGCCCTGAGCGGAAATTATCGTATTTATTGAGGAAACAGCTATGAAAAAACAAGGATTCAACCCCTATCTGCCCTCCTGGGAGTATATTCCCGATGGAGAGCCCCACGTATTTGACGGGCGCGTATATGTCTTCGGCTCCCACGACCGGTTTGGCGGCCACACGTACTGCCCGAATGACTATGTTGGCTGGTCCGCTCCGGTGGACGATCTGTCCGACTGGCGGTATGAGGGCGTACTCTACGCCCGGACGGATGATCCGGCCAACAAGGACGGCGATATGCTGCTTTTTGCGCCTGACGTGACCCAGGGCGCAGATGGAAGATACTATCTCTACTATGTGCTGGATCAGCTGCCGGTGATCTCGGTGGCTGTCTGCGACGCACCGGCGGGCCGGTATCAGTTCTACGGTTACGTGCATCACCCGGACGGCGCCCGCCTCGGCGAACGGGAGGGGGACGCGCCCCAGTTTGACCCCGGCGTCCTCTTTGAGGACAACGCCGTATACCTGTACACCGGCTTCTGCCCGCCGGCGGACACCAGCCGCCGGGGGTCTATGGTGACCGTGCTGGAGCCGGATATGCTGACTGTCCGGAGCGAGCCTGTCGCCGTTGTCCCCAGCGCGCCCTATGCCGGAGGAACCAGCTTCGCGGGTTTTCCCTTCTTTGAGGCGTCTTCCATCCGGAAAGTGGGAAACAGCTATTATTTCATTTATTCTCCGATCACTAACCATGAACTCTGCTATGCCCGCAGCAGCTCTCCTCTGGGACCTTTCACCTACGGCGGCGTCATCGTCAGCAACGCCGATGTCCACATTGATACCTACAAGCCGGCGGAACAGCCTATGTTCTACGGCGGAAACAACCACGGCTGTCTGGAGCGGATCAACGGCCAGTGGTATATCTTCTATCACCGCCACACCAACGGCTCCAACTTCAGCCGCCAGGGCTGTCTGGAGCCGGTGACCATCCTCCCCGACGGAAGCATCCCCCAGGCGGAGATGACCTCCTGCGGTGGTAGCGGCGGTCCCCTCGCCGGCCGGGGGGAGTACCCTGCCCACATTGCCTGTAGCCTGTTCTGCAAACACCCGGCGGTGACCACCGGCTGCCCTGGGGATTGGATGGACTGCCGCTTTCCCCGCATCACCCAGGACGCCCCGGACGGCCAGGAGGGGTTTGCCCATATTGCCAATCTGCGGGACGGTGCCGCGGCGGGCTTCAAGTACTTTGACTGCCGGGGCGTCCGCCGGATTTCGCTGAAGACCCGTGGCAATGAGGGAGTCTACCAGGTCAGGACCCGGTGGGACGGGGCGGTGATCGGGGAAATCCCGGTGGGGTATTCCAATGAATGGAAAACCTTCCGGGCCGGTGTCTCTGTCCCGGACAGCGTGCAGGCCCTCTATTTTACCTATCGCGGCCAGGGCATCTCCAATCTGGCATCGTTTACGCTGGAAACCGTATGAAAGGACAGCCGATGCAGCAGTATCCTAATCCGGTGATCAACGCCGACTTCCCGGACCCGGACATCATCCGGGTGGGCGACACCTACTACATGGCCAGCACCACCATGTACTTCATGCCCGGCGGGGATATTCTGCGGTCGAAGGACCTGGTCCACTGGGAGTTTGTGTGCCATGCTTTTGACCGGCTGGAGGAAAATTCCGCCCACTGCCTGGAGGACGGGCAGCAGATCTATGGCCTGGGCATGTGGGCGCCCTCCCTGCGCTGGCATGACGGTACATTTTATCTGACCTTCTCCTGCAACGACACCCATGCATCCCTGCTGTTCCAGGCCGAAAATCCCGCCGGGCCCTGGCGGCGGCTGGAAATGGGCGGCTTTTTCTACGACGCCTCCCTGTTCTTCGATGACGATGGCCGGGTGTATATCGTCCACGGGAACACGGAGCTGTGCGTCACCGAGCTGGATAAGGATACCTGGGGGCCGAAGCCCGGCGGGCTGGACCGGGTCATCGTCACCGACCAGCCCGGCCAGCAGCTTGGGTACGAGGGGTCCCATCTGTACAGGCGCGGCAGGCGGTACTATCTGTTTACCTGCCATATGCCCAGGGACAGCAAATTCCTCAAGACAGAGGACTGCTTTCTGGCGGACAGCCTGTCCGGCCCCTGGCGGGGAAAGAATATCCTGGACGACAACATGGGTTACCGGGATTCCGGTGTAGCCCAAGGGGGCATGGTGGACACCCCGGAGGGGGACTGGTACGCCTTCATGTTCCAGGATCGTGGCCCGCTGGGCCGCGCGCCGGTCATCATGCCCCTGACCTTTGACGGGGAGGGATTTCCTGTTCCTGGGGAAAACGGGCGGGTTTCGGAGATGGTTTCACCGGCGGGGGACCCGGCATCCTGCCGTTTCCTGTATGGAAGCGACACATTTCAGTACACACCCGCGGCGGACGGCAAAATACAGCTGGCGCCCTTCTGGCAGTTCAGCCACAATCCGGACCCAGCGGGTTGGTCCGTCACCGCCCGCCCCGGCGCGTTCCGCTTGACAACCCGGCGCACAAGCCCTAATCTGATTCTGGCCCGCAACACCCTGACGCAGCGGTGTGTTGGCCCCCAAAGCGCCGCCTGGGTCACACTGGACGGCAGCGGGCTGGGGGAAGGCGATTACGCCGGGATCTGCGCCTATCAGGGGTGCTACGGAGCCATTGCCCTGACCCGGCGGGACGGCGCGTACCGGCTGGTCATGCTGGGCCGTCCGGCGGACAACAGCCGGATCGATGGTGATTTTGATTTTGGCCGCCCGCCGGTGGAATATGCCCAAGTCCCCGCCGCCGGGCCGGTGGCGGCTCTCCGGGTGAATGTGGATTTTTCCTGCGAACCGGACACCGCGGAGTTTTTCTACTTGGTAAAGGAGGGCGTTTGGCAGTCTCTCGGGATACAGCAGCAGCTCCATTTCAAGCTGGATCTGTTTACCGGCTGCCGATTCGGGCTGTTCTGCTATGCCACGGTACAGCCGGGAGGATACGCGGACTTTCTTGATTTCCATTTTCAGGGACCGATTACGCAAAAGCAACCCAACATGATGCAAGTCATTTGGGGATAGCGTTGTCACTTGCCGGGTATGTGGCAGGACAGGTGGCTTCACTATGAAAACAGAAAAGTGTATGAAGGGAGAACACTATGGATCGAACAAAAGCGGCGCAGCAGGCCAGAGAGCTTGTGGCGCAGATGACGCTGGAGGAAAAGGCGGGCCAGCTGCGCTACGACGCCCCGGCCATCCCCCGGCTGGGCGTCCCCGCCTACAACTGGTGGAACGAGGCCCTCCACGGCGTGGCTCGGGCCGGTACGGCCACCAGCTTCCCCCAGGCCATCGGATTGGCGGCTATGTTTGACGACGCCCTGCTGGAAAAACTGGGCGATGTGGCCGCCACGGAAGGCCGGGCAAAGTATAACGCATACGCTGCGGAGGAGGACAGGGATATTTTCAAGGGCCTGACCTTCTGGTCCCCCAATATCAATATCTTCCGGGACCCCCGCTGGGGACGGGGGCATGAAACGTACGGCGAGGACCCCTATCTCACCGCCCGGCTGGGGCAGGCATATGTCCGGGGCCTCCAGGGGGACGGGCCTGTTATGAAGTCCGCCGCCTGCGCCAAGCACTTCGCCGTCCACAGCGGCCCGGAGAATCTCCGCCACCGCTTCAACGCGGAGGCCACACCTAAGGATATGGCGGAGACCTACCTGCCCGCCTTTGAAGCCTGCGTGGTAAACGCAGGCGTGGAAGCTGTCATGGGCGCCTATAACCGCACCAACGGCGAACCATGCTGCGGCAGCAGGACACTCCTGACGGATCTCCTGCGGGGCAAATGGGGGTTCCAGGGCCATGTGGTATCGGACTGCTGGGCCATCCGGGATTTCCACGAGGGACACAATATCACCGACACCCCCACCCAGTCTGTGGCCCTGGCCTTGGAGACGGGCTGCGACCTCAACTGCGGGGACAGCTACCGGTGCATCCTCCGGGCGGTCCGGGAGGGGCTGATCACGGAGGAGCAGATCACTGCGGCAGCGGAACGCCTGTTTACCACCCGGTATCTGCTGGGCATTCTGGGCGAGGGCAGTGCGTTTGACAAAATTCCCTATGAGGTTGTAGAATGTGAGGAGCATCTGGCGCTGGCCCAGGAGGCGGCCCGGAAATCCTGCGTTCTGCTGAAAAACAGCGGGCTTCTGCCTCTGAACGTTGAAACTGTTGGGACCGTGGGCGTCATCGGTCCCAACGCCAACAGCCGCGTTTCCCTCGTCGGCAACTACCACGGCACGGCGTCCCGCTATATTACGGTCCTGGAGGGCATCCAGGACGCTATGGAGGGCCATGGGCGGGCGCTCTACTCCGAGGGCTGCGGGCTGTTCAAGGACCGGGTGGAGGGCCTGGGCCAGCCTGGGGACCGCCTGGCGGAGGCCGTGGCTGTGGCAAAGCATAGCGATGTGGTAATATTGGCGCTGGGCCTGGACGAAACGCTGGAGGGCGAGGAGATGGATGCCGGAAACAACGCCGAGAGCTGCGGCGACAAGGTGGACCTGCTGCTCCCGGAACCCCAGCGGGAACTGCTGCACCGGGTCCTGGACGTGGGTAAGCCCACTATTGTCGTATTGATGGCCGGCAGTGCCATCGACCTGAGCGAGGCGGAGGAGAGGGCGGATGCCATTCTGCTGAGTTGGTACCCCGGCGCGGGCGGCGGCAGAGCCGTGGCGGACCTGCTCTTTGGCAAGGTTTCTCCCTCCGGCAAGCTGCCGGTAACCTTCTATCGGAACGAAGCATTGCGGGAGATGCCTGAATTCACCGATTACTCCATGCGCAACCGGACCTACCGCTACTACGCCGGCCAGCCGCTGTATCCCTTCGGCTACGGCTTGACTTATGGCGACGTGGTTGTGACCGGCGTGGCCGCAGACCGGCACGCCGCCTCCGTCACGGTGGAAAACTGCGGCTCCCGGCCCACGGAGGAGGTGATCCAGCTCTACATCAAGGATAATGTATCCTCTGACGCACCCACGAACCCTGTTCTGTGCGGTTTCCAGCGGGTGGCGCTGGGGGCGGGAGAGCGCAAAACCGTGGAAATCGCTATGAATTCCGGCACGTTTACTGTGGTCAACAGCCAAGGCGAGCGCGTCCCAGGCAGCGGCAGTTGGACGCTCTACGCCCATATCGGACAGCCAGACGCCCGTACGGTCCAGCTGACCGGAAAAACAGCGGTACAAGTTTCCATCCAAAGTCAAATGAAATGAGGAGGAGAAACGCTATGCTATATATCGGAATCGACCTGGGGACTTCCGCCTGCAAACTGCTGCTGGTGGACGAGGCCGGACAGGTTCAGAACACGGTCACAAAAGAATATCCTCTTTCCTTCCCCCGCCCCGGCTGGAGCGAGCAGGACCCCGCCCACTGGTGGAACGCCGCGCTGGAGGGCATCCCCGCGCTGCTGGAGGGCTTTGAGGCCGGACAGGTGCAGGGCATTGGCTGCGGCGGTCAAATGCACGGGCTGGTGGCCCTGGATGAGCGGGACAACGTGCTGCGCCCGGCCATCCTCTGGAACGATGGGCGCACGGCGAAAGAGGTGGACTACCTCAACGAGACCGTTGGCCGGGACAAGCTCAGCAGCTACACCGCCAACATCGCCTTTGCCGGGTTCACCGCCCCCAAGCTGCTGTGGATGCGGGAGAATGAGCCCGCGCTGTTTGCAAAAATTGAGAAAATCATGCTGCCCAAGGACTACTTGGTCTATCGGCTGACCGGCGTCCATGCCACGGACTACTCCGACGCCTCCGGGATGCTGCTGCTGGACGTGGCGCACAAATGCTGGTCGAAAGAGATGTGTGATATCTGCGGCGTGACGGAAAACCAGCTGGCGAAGCTCTATGAGAGCTGGGAGCCGGTGGGGACGCTGCTGCCGGACGTATCCAAGGCCTTGGGTCTGCCGGAGAGCGTTGTGGTCTGCGCGGGCGCGGGGGATAATGCCGCCGCTGCGGTCGGCACCGGCACCGTGGGGCAGGGCGGCTGCAACATCAGCCTGGGCACCTCCGGGACCATCTTCATCTCCTCCGGCAAATTCGGCGTGGACCCCACCAACGCCCTACACGCCTTTGCCCACGCCGACGGCGGATATCACCTCATGGGCTGTATGCTCTCCGCCGCCAGCTGCAACAAGTGGTGGCAGGATGAGGTGATTGGCGCCACGGATTACAAGGGCGAGGAGGCCGCTATTCTTCCGGAGAAGCTGGGAAACAACCGCGTCTATTTCCTACCCTATCTCATGGGGGAGCGCAGCCCCATCAACGACACCAATGCCCGGGGCGCGTTTCTCGGCATGACCATGGACACCACCCGGGCGGATATGCTCCAGGCGGTGCTGGAGGGCGTGGCCTTTGCCATCCGGGACAGCTTTGAGGTGGCCCGGAGTCTGGGCGTCCGGATTCCCCGCTCCAATATCTGCGGCGGCGGCAGCAAGTCTGTGCTGTGGAAAAAGATGGTGGCGAACGTACTGGGCATTCCCCTGGATACAGTAGCCACCGAGCAGGGGCCGGGCTACGGCGGGGCGGTCCTTGCTATGGTAGCCACAGGGCTGTTCCCCACCGTTCAGGCCGCCTGTGCGGCGCTGGTCAGCGTGGCGGGCACCGTGGAGCCGGACCCGGAGCTGACCGCCCGCTATGAGGCCCGGTACCGGCAGTTCCAGAAGATCTATCCCGCCTGCAAGTCCCTGTTCCCCCAAATTCAATAAAGGAGCCAGAGTATGAATATCGAATCCGTTTATGATCCTTCCTTCAAGCCCTACGGCCAGGCGCTCACTGGCTACAACACAGCCGCGCTGGTATCGGCCATGGAGGCCATCCCCCTGCCGGAGGAGGGCGTGGCCTATGAGCCGTCCATCGCCGCTCTGGAGGCCAGCGCCATCTTTGGACAGCTCCAGAACAACGCCTACGGCGGGATGCCGGTGCAGATCGGCATGTGCTGGGGCAGGAACACCCGGCTCAACTGCCTGGAGTACCACCGGGACAGCGAAGTCAACATCGGGGCCGGCGACTTTATCCTCCTGCTGGCAAAACAGGACGAGATCGTGGACGGCCAGCTGGACACCGCCAGGGTCAGGGCTTTCCGCGTTCCCGCCGGTGTGGCGGTAGAGGTCTACGCTACCACCCTGCACTACGCCCCCTGCCATGTGGATGGAGCCGATGGCTTCCGGGTGGCAATCGTGCTGCCCAAGGGCACTAATGAGGCCAAGCCGTCCATTGCCCCGGTGAACGAGGAGGACAAATGGCTCATGGCCCGGAACAAGTGGCTGCTGGCCCATCCGGAGTCCAGCGAGGCGGGACAGGGAGCCTATGTGGGGCTTGCCGGCACGAATATTGACATTTCCGAATAGCGTCGAATAAAGGAATTTAAGGACTATTTCGCGTGCATCCCCCGTCTCCAAACGGAGCGTTTTGTCCCAGGCCCCTTCGGGCGGGAATTCCACAGCGTTATCATGATGGCTATTGCGCAATAATCTACACTATATTTTATATGGAGGAAAACTGCTATGAATCTGACTAACATTCCTGAGGTCAAACTGGGCATCATCGCCGTATCCCGCGACTGCTTCATCATTGACCTGTCCGAGCGCCGCCGTGCCGCCGTCACTGCCGCCTGCCAAGCCCAGGGCACGGATGTCTACGAGTGCAAGACGACCGTGGAAAATGAGAAGGACATGCTGAAGGCTGTCGAGGAGGTCAAAGCCGCCGGATGCAACGCCCTGGCCATCTTCCTGGGCAACTTCGGCCCCGAAACGCCGGAGACGTTGATTGCCAAGAACTTTGACGGTCCCTGCATGTACGCTGCCGCCGCCGAGGGGGACGGCGACCTCATCAATGGCCGCGGCGATGCTTACTGCGGCATGCTCAACTGCTCCTACAACCTGGGTATGCGCCATCTCAAAGCATTTATTCCCGAATATCCGGTGGGTACTGCGGAAGAAGTTGCCAAGATGATCGGCGAGTTCGTGCCCATCGCACGCGCCCTCATCGGCCTGAGCCAGCTGAAAATTATCACCTTTGGCCCCCGTCCCCAGGATTTCTTCGCCTGCAATGCCCCCATCAAGGGCCTGTATGAGATCGGTGTAGAGATTGAGGAGAACTCTGAGCTGGATCTGCTGGTTGCCTACAAGGCCCATGCCAATGACCCCCGTATTCCCGGCGTGTGCGAGGACATGGCTAAGGAAATGGGCGAGGGTCGCTACTATCCGGAGATGAACGAGCGCATGGCTCAGTTGGAGCTGACTTTGCTGGACTGGGCTGAGGCCCATAAAGGCAGCCGCCAGTACGTGGCCTTTGCCGACAAGTGCTGGCCCGCCTTCCCGGAGGCGTTCGGCTTCGAGCCCTGCTATGTCAACTCCCGCCTGGTCAGCCGGGGCATCCCTGTCTCCTGCGAGGTGGATATCTACGGCGCGCTCAGCGAGTACATCGGCATGTGCGTGTCCGGCGACACGGTGACCCTGCTGGACATCAACAACTCCGTTCCCGCCTCCCTGTATGAGGAGGACATCAAGGGCAAGTTCGACTACCAGCTCACCGACACCTTCATGGGTTTCCACTGCGGCAACACCCCCAGCTGCAAGCTGTGCGCAGACCGGGCGGTGAAATACCAGCTGATCCAGCACCGGCTGCTGGAGCCCAAGGATTCCGAACCTGATTTTACCCGCGGTACGCTGGAGGGCGACATTGCCGCCAGTGACATCACCTTCTACCGCCTCCAGTGCGACAGCGACGGCGCCCTGCGGGCCTACATTGCCCAGGGCGAGGCGCTGCCGGTAAAGACCCGCTCCTTCGGAGGCATCGGCGTGTTCGCTATCCCGGAGATGGGCCGGTTCTACCGCCATGTGCTGATTCAGAAGCGGTATCCCCATCACGGCGCGGTGGCCTTCGGGCATTACGGCAAGGCGCTGTTTGAGGTGATGAAGTTCCTCGGCGTGGAGGATATCGCCTATAACCAGCCCAGAAATCTCCCCTATCCAACGGAAAATCCCTTTAACTAAGCGCGATAAAAAGGTATTGTGCGTAACAAAGGAAAGTACGAATCCGTCTGGATGCTCTGTCCCTATTGCGGCAAAAAACTCGGTCAAAAATTATCATACGGTCCGTTCTTCAGCATTGTCCGGTTTACTGCCCGAAATGTAAGCAAGAAATTGTAATTCACGCAAAGCAGCTGAAAATTGAGGTATGCGGCGAGGCGCAATAGAGCCGGGCGCATATTGCGGAGAGCCAGCGCCCTTCTCGAAAGAAGGGCGCTGGCTCTTTTACTATGCCTATAGGTGCAATTGTAATAATTTGGGAAATGCTTCTTGGCTCTATCCCTCGACTTCGCAGAGTTCAAGTATCCAAAAGGAGATCAGTTGTTTTATGCCGGACAAGACCTCACCCCCTTAGTATTGATACCGTTTCCGATACCTTACAAACATAAACGCAGACAAGGCCAGAGCCATTAGTTCCGCTGCCGGGGTCGCCAGCCAGATGCCGTTTACCCCCAAAATTGCGGGCAGGATTAGCATGGTAATCAGCATGAACACGAAGGAACGGGAGAAGGCGAGGATTGCGGAGACAATGCCATTGGATAATGCGGTGAACATCCCGCTGGCAAAGATGTTAAATCCGATAAAGAACAACGCCAGGGTGCAGATTCGATTTCCGGTGACTGCCAGACCATAGACCGGGTTATCCGGTCGGGCAAAAATGGACACCAGGGGTTTGGTCGCGGCAAAGGATGCCGCCACAGTCACAAGAGAAATGACACCAATGACTTTCAGACTGGTGGAAACCAGCTTTTTCAACTTTTCGTGATTCTTCTCGCCATAGCAGTAACTGAGCATAGGAGCGACACCATAGGAATACCCCGTATAGAGGGAGCTTGCAAACATCAGGACATACATGATGATGGTAACGGCGGCAACGCCATCTTCACCGATATAATGGAGCATCGTCCAGTTGAACATCATCGTAATGATGCTTGTGACCAGCGCAGTTGCCATTTCAGAGCATCCGTTTGTCGCCGCGCTTGCGAGAACCTTGAAGCGGAAAGCGGGCTTTGTAAAGTGCAGAAGGCTCTTTTTGCGGCTGAATACAAACAGACCGACACCAGCGGTCACAGAGTAACCCAGGCCCGTGGCAATGGCCGCACCGCTGATCCCCATATTCAAAAGGCCGATAAATACATAGTCCAGCACAATGTTTAACACACCGCCCGACACGGAACAGACCAGGGATAAGGCTGCCTTTTCAGAAGCAATCATATAGAGGGTGAAATTGTTCATCAGCAGGATCGGGATCGTAAAGACAAGATAGCGGCTGAGGTAGGAAGTACAGTAGTTGACGACATCCGGGGACAATCCCATACTCCCGAAGATGGTTTCCATCAGGGAATAACCCAGCATAGTCATGACCAAACCAACAACCACGTTCACCAAAATCAGGAATGTAAAATCTTCCTTGGCCTCTTTTGGCTTTTGCTCACCCATCTTTTTCATGATGACCGCACTCCCACCAGTTGCCAACATGGTAGAGATAGCTGTCACCACTTGGATCACTGGGGCCGTCAAATTGATGGCAGACAGTGCGCTCGTGCCAATCAGATTTGATACGAACAGACCGTCAACCATGGTGTAAAAGGACATAAAGACAGACATTGCGATGGTAGGGACCGCAAATTTGAGGATATTCCCCAATGTGACTGGCTTGTCGTAAGCATTTTGATTTTCCATCTTCGTTCTCCTTGTCTACTTGTTTTTCTCCGGTATATGTGCTATCATAATCCGTACAGTAACTGTACAGTCAAGAGGTATTTTGAAAAATGGAGAAAAAAGGTAAACTGCTCACAATCGGTCAGTTTGCGGCTCTGCATGGCATCAATAAGAAAACTCTGATGTGGTACGATGAAATTGGTCTTTTTCATCCATCATTTATCCATCCCGGAAACGGATACAGATATTACAGCTACTATCAGAGCGCCATTCTGGAAACAATCCTGCTGCTGCGGGAGTTAGATGTGCCGATTGATGAAATCCAAGCATTTATGAAAAACCGCTCCGCCGCCAGCATGGAACAGCTCTTACAGGAAAAAATTGAAGATTTAGACCGCAGCATGGCACATATGAGAGCAGTTCGGAAAACGCTGTCCTACCACCGCCAGAATATGCAGACATTATTGACGATGGACTTATCAGAAATCACCATTGTGCAGAAAAAGGAGCGCAGTTTAGTTGCCGTAGACATCAATCGGGACACTACATTTGAAAAGCAGGTAGAGATGATTACTGCTGAAACGAAAAAATATCAGCTTCGCCGTCTGCATGATGCCTCTTATGGTACAATGATCGCAGTAGATAGTCTGCAAAGGGGGGATTTCGAGGATTATTCCAAACTTTTTATTGAAATTCCATTTTCCATAAAGAAAGATGGATTGCACATACAACCTGCCGGGGGTTATGTACGGGCATTTTATAGGGATGCAGCAGAAAGCCCTGTGCTTTGCTACCAAAGGATATTTGATTATGTCGAAAAACATGGTCTTGCATTATCGGGGTTCTCCTATGAAGTCATTATCAATGACAATGTGATTGAGCGGGTGGAAGATGCGCTTGTGCAGATCGAAATATCTGTAAAATCCAAATAGAGACTTTATCTATATGGGCGGTGAAAAACAAAGGTCTTGGACCCAACTTTTGAATGACGAAATCGACCACTTGCTGTATGGGGATGAGTCCATGATCCGCGATTACCAGGCAATCCAGAAAACATGGTTCGTCAAAGGGCGGCAAAAGGTTATTCAAACCTATGGCAAACATGAAGGTGTCAAACTGCTTGGGATTTTGAACAATGCCAAAATTCATCATGCCAAATTATTGACCAGATTTCTTCAAGAAAATCCCAGGTTGCACCTGGAATTTCTTCCTCCCTACAGCCCAAATCTCAATATTATTGAGGAACTATAGGGGTTGCTATAAAAACCCTGACGCCGCTGGTCAAGGCGACGCCAGGGTTGAGCATTCTCAGCCTTCAATGGCAATCAGATTTTTCTGTTCTATCTGCGCCACCTGGCTCACCTTGGGAATGAACAGACGCAGGATGCCGTCCTCGAACTTGGCGTGGATATCCGCCTGCTTGACGTTGTCTCCCACATAAAAGCTGCGGCGGCAGGAGCCGATGAAGCGTTCCCGGCGCAGATACCGCTCGTTCTGGACGCTGTCGTTGTGCGTCTGCTCCACCGTGGCGCTGATGCAGAGGAAGCCGTCCTTCAGCTCGGCGGCGAGGTTTTCCTTGTGGACGCCAGGCAGATCAATGTCCAGCTCGTAGCCTTGGTCGCTCTCCTTGATGTCCGTGTTCATCATGCCCCGCAGGGTATTCGCGCTGAAAGCGGACTCGGTCAGCTCATCGAACATATTCTTTGCCATCAGATAAGGGGTCAGCATAAAAAATTCTCCTTTCAGACTTGCGGGTTTTACACCGCGCTTGGTTTGTGGTTATGCTCATAGTATAGCCGCCAAGATTAGCACTGTCAATAGAAGAGCGCTAATTTATTGCAAAAACACTTTTATATACTATAAAATAATTTTATAAATCTTTCTGCCGGTGAGATTTGACGCTTTGAAAAGCATCCGTGCCAGCAGAAGCGTCAGCATTTCCGCGGCGAGTGGGGCAAGCCAAATCGTATCGCCGCCCAAAAGGACAGGCAAACAGAAAATAGCCGCCGCTTTTAGGACAACGCCCCGACTGAGGGAAATAGCATCGGCCTGCAGGGTCCTCTTGGTGGAGTACAGAAAGGCTGTATAAATCAGATTCAGCGCCATGGGGATAAAGGACAGGCCAAACAGCGACAGGGCGGCGGAGGCATTTTGGACAAGCTCCGGGTCCCGGTTAAAAATTCGGATCGCGGGTTCGGCAAAGAGAAACAGAAGCCCATAAATGACTACGGACAATATGGCATTGATGCGAATTCCCCAGCGAAAATATAGATTCATTGCGTCTGCATCCCGCTCCCCATAGCAGAGCCCCCAAAGGGGCTGCAGGCCCTGGGCCGTCCTGGAAAGGATGGCGTTGACCAGCGAGTAGATGAAACTCAAGACGCTGAAGGTGGACACACCGATATCGCCCGCCAGCCTCGCCAGCATAAGGTTATAACAGAGAGCTGTCACCGGAGTGGTCAGTTGGGAGGCCGCCTCCGGCACACCGCGTTTACAGATCTTCCCAATCAGTGCGCCGCTGACAGGGAATCGCCGGAAGCGCAGGCTACCCCGTTTTCTCACAAAGTGGGACAGCAGGACAGCCACAGAAAACACCTGGCCCAGCCCGGAGGCGATGGCCGCGCCGGTCACGCCCATGTCCATCGGAAAGATGAACAGCCAGTCCAGGAAGATATTTGCTCCCGCTCCCACGCACATTCCCACAAAAGACAGCGCTGGGGAGCCGTCATTCCGCACAAAAACAGATAGGCAGGCGCTCATCAGCATGGGAGTAGAAAAAGCGCAGTAATAGAACAGGTAATCAACCGCCATATCCCGCATGGCTCCGCTGAGGGTGCGTCCGCCGCTCATGCCGATAATTTGTTCACAGAACACCATCCCCGCTACTGTGAGCAACACCGATATCAGCAGCGTCAGCGCAACCGAGGTCATAAAGGCATGATTCGCTCCTTCCCTGTCTCCACGGCCCATTCGGATGGCGACCACTGTTGCTCCGCCCATCGGAAACATCGCCGCGACAGCAACAGCAAAGGTGATGAATGGAACGCCGATATTGACCGCGCCTAACGCCGCCGAACCCACACCTTGGCCCACGAATATGCCGTCTATCACATTGTAGAGGTAGGTCACGAACAGCCCGCCTATAGCTGGGAAGATGTATCGCCACAGATTTTTCAGTTTGTCATTCACAAAAATACCTCCAGACAAAACAAGAAGTGGGACAAACCCTATACGGGCTTATCCCACTTCAACGATTTTTGATCGCAAGTCCTCTGACAAGCGAGGCTATTATAGCATAGGCAATTTTCAAAGTCAACCGCCATCTGCTGCGACTCAGGGAAACCAAAACGGCAAAATTAACCTATACGAAAGTTGGAGACTACTACGTCCCCGATCTGATACTTGACGAGGAACCGGAGCAGGATGTATTCTATGGCAAGTATGGTGATCTTCGACGTACCTATCTCAAGCAGTACAAGCATGAGTTGTGGAGGGGCGGTGTTGCCCTGATTGGTATGCAGATCATCCCCCTGCTGGCGAACCTGTTCGGCTAAGAGGGCGTAGCCAATGCTGAACACCCTCGACATAATCACAGACTGGATCAAGGGCATCCGGGACTGCATTATGGGCAACCTGGACGATTCCTAAAGTATGGAGCTATGTAGCAGCATGGGGAACTGATTGCGCCCCATGCTGTTGCATTTTGGTCTACTACACTCTTGCACGGCAGCACATATTTTGCTATGATAAAGCTATTCTGATATAGCATTGAGGTGACACAATGACACTGCAACAGCTAAAATATGTGATAACCGTTGCCGAAAAGGGCTCCATCACAGAGGCAGCAAAAGACCTGTATATCTCCCAACCAAGCCTTTCCGGCGCAGTTAAAGAGGTGGAAAAGGAAGCTGGGCTTATGATCTTCAACCGTTGCCGTGCGGGAGTTGCCTTGACAACGGAAGGAATGGAGTTTCTGGGATACGCCCGACAAGTTGTGCAGCAAATGGAACTTTTGGAATCCAGATACATTGAGAGCCGGCCGGAAAAAGTGCATTTTTGCGTATCCACCCAACACTATACGTTTGCAGCGAACGCTTTTGTTGAACTGGTGCAGCGTTTTGGACAGGAACGGTATGAATTTATCCTAAATGAGACGCAGACCCACCAGATTATTGAGGATGTCAGGAACCGCTTCAGTGATTTAGGTATTCTTTTTCTTAGCCAGAGCAACGAAAACGTACTGCGTAAAAGTTTTGAGGAATATGGCCTTGATTTCCACGAATTATTTACCGCTGCTCCCCACGTCTTTTTACGAAAGGAGCATCCATTGGCAACTCTGGGAGAGATCACGCTGAGGGACTTGAAGCCCTACCCCCGGTTAAGTTTTGTACAGGGGGCTTATGAATCCTCTAACTTCGCAGAGGAATTGTTCAGCAATGAAGCTGCTGACAAAAACATTAAAATCAGCGACCGTGCTGCCATTGTCAATTTCATGGTAGGACTGGACGGCTACACAATTTCAAGCGGCATATTCCCAAGATATTTGCACGGCGATTCTATTGTCTCCATTCCTCTTGCGGAAAAGGAGACGATGCGAATCGGGTATCTTCTGAACAAGGATCGGGAACTGTCCGAGTTGGGCAGAATTTATATTGAGGCTCTGATGCAATATCAGCAGGATCAAACATAGGCTCGCCCTATGCTTTAGCATAACAAATCAATATTACCTATCCCATAGCATTCCGTCGTATAATGACGAGCGGAAGGAGGCGTTATTATGCCTGGCTATGCGATAGGTAATTTTTTTGTTTATTCTGTAATCAATGCGTTTACTCCGGGGCCGGGGAACATTCTTGCGCTGAACACGGTAACGAACTACGGGTGGAAAAAAGGAACCCCTCTGTTTCTGGGCATCTTTGCTGGTTACTATGTTGTTCAGTTGTTTTGCGCGGTGTTTGTTTATGGTGTCAGTACCTTCCTGCCTGGGGTGTTGGGAGTGATGAAATATATTGGCGCAGCATATATCCTCTGGCTGGCCCTACATATTGCACTCAGCCGCCCGAGCGGGGATGGCAGCGAGAAATCAGCGTCCTTCTGGAAGGGCTTCATGCTGCAATTCGTCAATGTAAAGATATATCTGTTCGGCATTACTGCCTTGACCGGCTATGTGACCAATTACAGTACAGCGCTGTGGATGCTGCTTTTCTTTGAACTGGTTATCGCCACCATAGGAACGATTGCAACCACGGCGTGGATTGGAGCAGGCGTGGCCATTCAGAAGGTCTATCTTCAACATTATAGGCCCATCAATATCATTCTGGCACTGACTCTGCTGGAATGTGTGTATAGCATCCTGAAATAGTAAACATCAAATGTAAATGTGGAGGCCATTATGACAAATCAAGATGTTTTCAGCAAGGACAGCACCTATGTATCCCATACCTACAACCGCTTTCCCGCCGCCATCCAAAGCGGGCATGGAGCCACCGCGAGGGACTTTGATGGGAATGAGTACATCGACTTCGGCAGCGGCATCGGCGCAAACGCCCTGGGCTTCTGCAATGACGAGTGGGTGAACGCTGTTACTACGCAGCTCCGGCGGGTGCAGCACACATCGAACCTGTTCTATACCCTGCCAAACACTCAGTTGGCAGAGAATTTATGCCAAATCACAGGATATTCCAAGGTTTTCTTTTGTAATTCCGGCGCAGAGGCCAATGAAGGCGCGATCAAGCTGGCGCGGAAGTATGGCCGGGAGAAAAAGGGTGAGCGGTGCAATCAGATCATTACGCTGCAAAATTCCTTCCATGGCAGGACGATCACAACACTGTCCGCAACCGGACAGGATTCTTTCCATCAGCACTTTTCCCCATTTACGGAAGGATTCCGGTATGTGCCGATCAATGACTGTCAGCAGTTGTCCGATGCGATTGATGCATCTGTCTGTGGTATCATGGTGGAACTTGTCTAGGGCGAGGGCGGCGTGACCGCTATGGACAAAGAGTACGCGCAATATCTGGAAACGCTCTGCAAGGAAAATGACATTATGCTGATCGTGGACGAGGTGCAGACAGGCATCGGCAGAACGGGAACCTTCCTCTGTTGTGAGCAGTACCATATCCTCCCCAATATTATTACCCTTGCAAAAGGGCTGGGCGCTGGCCTTCCAATTGGCGCTATCCTCATGGATGAAACTGCTGGGGAGATTTTTCAGCCGGGACAACACGGCTCCACCTTCGGTGGAAACCCTGTCGTTTGCGCTGGTGGAATTGAGGTGCTGAAGCAGGTCTGCAATGAAGCCTTTCTCTCCAGTGTTTCCACCAAGGCGGTATATTTGAAAGAGCAGTTATTAGCCCTGCCGGGAGTTGCTGATGTGTCCGGCTTGGGGTTGATGATTGGCGTAACAGTTGTGGAGGGACTGGCTGCAAGACAGATTGCCAGCCGGTGTGCAGAAAGCGGTTTGCTGATCCTGACCGCAAAGAGCAAATTGAGGATCATGCCGCCCTTGAATATCACAATGGAAGAAATCGACCGGGGTATTGACGTGCTGCGTAAATGCTTATCCGAGCAAGCACATTTATGAAGGAGTATCAGCTATGGAATACCGAATCATACAGAACGTTGCAGAAATTGGTGTAAAAGGAGAGAAGCTGTAGTCAAGGAAACAGGAGCAAATCAGAGGATTTCCCAGGCAGGACACAGTCCGGCATAACTCGGCTTATCCACCAGTGTACCGAGCGGAGAGACGGTATGCGCGCGCAGCGAGAATGCCGTCTCCCCGCCCGGAAACGCTAAGGGGAAG
>JAAWQS010000035.1 GCA_022800665.1 Oscillospiraceae bacterium | reverse complement strand
AATCACCCCTTTCACCCGTTTCTGCCCCCGTTTGGGTAAAAAAATAATGCAGAAAAAGGTTGAAAAACCTTTTCTGCATTTAACTTACTACATCAGCGCATTATGCTCAGGCGCGATTCCCTATTGAAAACAGACTTTTTATCTGGTACAATAGGGAGTGGCGTAGCAAAATAATGCTATTGTGTAGGAGGGGGTTTCTCCTGCATAGGGACATGGGGGAGGGCTGATCCCCCGTGTCCTGCCCAATATTTGCCTCGGTTTTTCTATCATAACATGTTTTTTCCGTGATGACAAGACTTTTCTTTGTCTTTCAAGGCTTTCTGACAAAATCGTCCCGGTGAGCTTTCCCGCGCTTCGCCGGGGCGGATGTCTTTGCACCGCACACCGCGTATAACATAGAGGTGTTATATAGGAAGAAAGGAGACGCTTATGCCGGTTATACAACAGCTTTCCCCCCACGTAGCGGACCTGATTGCCGCCGGCGAGGTGGTGGAGCGGCCCGCCAGCGTGGTCAAGGAGCTGGTAGAAAACGCCATTGATGCAGGCGCGTCCGTTCTGGTGGTGGAAATACAGCGGGGCGGCATGGGCCTCATCCGCGTTGCCGACAACGGCTGCGGCATCGCGCCCCAGGAGCTGCCCACCGCTTTCCTGCGTCATGCCACCAGCAAGCTCCGTAAACCGGAGGACCTGGCCGCTATCGGTACCCTGGGTTTCCGCGGCGAGGCTCTGGCTGCGATCTCCGCCGTCAGCCGCCTGGACGTCATTTCCCGGCAGAAGGGCGCGGAAAGCGGCGCGTCCCTCCACCTGGAGGGCGGCTGTCCCGGACGTGTGGAGCCAGCCGGCTGCCCGGAGGGTACCGCCATCGTCGTCCGGGAGCTGTTCTACAACACCCCCGCCCGGTTGAAATTCATGAAGAGCGACAGCGCAGAGGCGTCTGCCGTGGGCGGGATTCTGCAGCAGATTGCCCTCAGCCGTCCGGACGTCTCCATCCGTTTCATCCGCGACGGTAAGGAGGAGCTGCATACCCCCGGCGACGGCCAGCTCCTGTCTGCCGTCTACGCCGTCCGTGGCCGCGACTTCGCTCTGGGCCTCGCGCCGGTGGACGGCAGCGGGGAGGGTGTCTCTGTCCACGGTTTCGTCACCCAGCCCCTGGCGTGCCGCGGGACCCGCGCTATGCAGACCTTCTTCTGCTGCGGACGGATCATCCGCTCCCAGATGCTGTCCACTGCCCTGGAAGCCGCCTACGCCAACCGGCTCCTGAAGGGTAAATTCCCCGGCTGCGTCCTCCATATCGACCTGCCGCTGCATCAGGTGGACGTCAACGTCCATCCCGCCAAGACGGTGGTCAAGTTCTCGGCAGAACGGGCGGTATTCTCCGCCGTCCACCACGTGGTCAGCGACGCCCTGGACCGCGCCGCACAGCCGGTCCCAACGCCGCCGGTCCAGCCGGCCTCCGCCGCAGCGAATCCCAGAGGCGGTTTTTTCCAGACCATGGACGCGAAGACATACCGGGAAACCGTTTCCTCCGGCGGGAAAAAGCAGTCTCCGGAGATGAAAAAGCGGGCGGTATTCCGCGATCCGGCAGTATCCGCCCCGGCAGCTCCGGCAAGGGATATCCCTGTACAGCCCCGCCTCTCCAGACAGCCGGACCCTGCGCCGGTTCTGCCAATCCATACGTCCGCTCCCCCGGACGTTCCGGAACAGACTGCCCTCCAGCCGTCCCAGCCCCCGCCCTGGCAGTTCCGGGGGGAGATTCTGCACACCTATATCGTGGCGGAGGATGGCGACAGCGTGTGGCTCATCGACAAGCACGCCGCCCACGAGCGCATCAATTTCAACCGCCTGAAAGCCAATCCGGAACCGGTCATGCGCCAGCAGCTGCTGACCCCCGCCGCCGTAGACCTGCCGCAAGAGCAGTACGCGGCTCTGCTGGAGAACCTGCCGCTGCTGGAGGAGTTCGGCTTCACGGCGGAGGACTTCGGCGCGGGCTGTCTCATGGTGCGGGCCATTCCCTCGGATATCGGTACGGACCTCATCCGGGAGACCCTGGAAATGCTGGCGGACAAGCTGCTCACCAGCGGCAGCGCGGACCCATCCGCCGCCCGCGACGCCATGCTCCACACCATGGCCTGCAAAGCCGCAATCAAAGGCGGGTGGACCAGCGACCCGGCAGAACTGCAGGCTCTCATCGCCCGCGTCCAGAGCGGCGAAGTGCAGTATTGCCCCCACGGCAGACCGGTCAGGGTAAAAATTTCCAAATATGACATTGAAAAAATGTTCAAAAGAGCGTAGAATAAGGGTAACTATCCCGAGAGGAGGGTCCGCCCCGCCATGACACAACAAAAACTGCCCTGCATTGTAGGTCCCACCGCCTGCGGCAAGACCACTCTTGGGATACATCTGGCTAAAAAATACGGCGGGGAGATCGTCAGCATGGACTCCATGCAGATTTACCGGGGCATGACCATCGGCACCGCCGCCCCCTCTGCGGAGGAGATGGAGGGAATCCCCCACCACATGGTGGGCGTGGCCGGGCCGGAGGAAAATTGGTCCGTAGCCCGGTTCGCCGGAGCTGCCGGGGCCTGCGTGGAGGATATCCTGGGCCGCGGAAAGCTGCCTATCCTTGTGGGCGGTTCCGGCCTGTACATGGACGCGGTGGTGACAGGCCGGACCTTTGCCTCCGGGAGCGCGGGCGGGGCGGTCCGCATGGAATTGCAGGAGCAGCTGCGCTCCGGCGGCATCCAGCCGCTCCTGGAGGAGCTGTGCGCCGTAGACCCGGACGCCGCCGCAAGGCTCCACCCCGCCGATGAAAAACGCATCCTCCGCGCCCTGGAGGTCTACCGGGAAACCGGTAAGACCATCACCCAGCACAACCGGGAGACCCAGGCCCTGCCCAACCGGTACGACCCGCTCTATATCGGCCTCGCCTTCCGGGACCGGGAGGATATGAAACGGCGCATCGACCAGCGGGTGGACCAGATGCTGGCCGCCGGTCTTGCGGATGAGGTCCGCGCGCTCCTGGCCTCCGGCGTCCCCAGAGACGCCACCGCCCTCCAGGCTATCGGCTATAAGGAGATGCTGGCCGCCGTGGAGGGGACCTGCTCCCTGGCGGAAGCGGCGGAGGAGGTCAAGCTCCGCTCCCGGCAGTACGCCAAACGCCAGCTGACCTGGCTGCGGCGTAATCCGGACATCCAGTGGGTCTATTGGGAAAAAAAGCTGGATTTTGCCCGCGCTCTCCAGATTGCGACAGAAATCTTCACTGCAAATGGAATACAATAGACTTCGGGTGGACAACCGCCCAAATACAAATGAAAAAAAGAGAGGTACATAATTATGTCAAAAACCCCTAACCTCCAGGATGCCTTTTTGGCCTCCGCCCGGCGGGACGAGACCCCAGTCACTGTTTTCCTGATGAACGGATTCCAGATGCGAGGCGTCATCACCGGCTTTGACGCCTTCACCGTCGTGCTGATGACCGACGGACGGCAGAATCTCATCTACAAGCACGCGATCTCCACCGTCAGCCCCCTGCGGGCCGTGGACCTGAGCGAGTGGGCAGAGGACGAATAGTCCCTCCCCCCTACCATCCAGCAGTCAAAGGAGTCTTCCCATGAAATCCAGCCCCCTTGCCGTCCGTCTGTTCTGCGCCGTTGTGCTGCTGGCGGTCGCCGCCTACTTCGTCCTGAACCTGTCCGCCTATTGGATGGACCCCTATAAAACAACCGTGGCCTACAACTACACCGGCGACAACGGGGTGGCCGTATCCGGGTACGTTGTGCGGCAGGAGGAGGCCCTCTCCGGCAGCGGCGAGCTGGTCTACTCCTCCCGCAACGAGGGGGAACGGGTCAGCAAGGGCGGCACCGCCGCCCTCATCTACCAGAACGCCCAGGCCCTGGAGGACGCCAACAACCTGCGCAATCTGGAGGAACAGCTGGAGCAGCTGACCTACGCCCAGGCCCTGGCCTCCGGAACCCAGGCCACCGCCCGCATGGACGACGAGGTCACATCCGCTCTGCTGTCTTTCCGGGGCGCGGTGGCGGAGGGCGCGCTGCATGCCGCTGTGGACAGCGGCGACCGGCTCCGCGCCGCCGTGCTCAAGCGCAGCTATGCCTACTCCGGCACCGGCGACCTGCAGGCGGCCATTGCCAGCCTGCAGGAGCAGATCAGCGTCCTCAGCGCGTCGGCAGACCCCGGCACCACCAGGGTCACGGCCCCCAACGCAGGGCTCTTTTCCAGCCTGGTGGACGGCTATGAGTCGGTTCTGACCCCAGAGGCCGCCCGTGAGATGACCCCCTCCAGCTACCGGACCATTGCCCCCGCCGCTCCCGCCGCTGGCGTGGGGAAAATCGTATACGGCAGCAAGTGGTATTTTCTTACCCTCATGCGCGTCGAGGACACCCGGAACCTGGAGGCCGGCAGCCGGATTACCCTCCGCTTCCAGAAGGGCCTGGACCGGGATGTGGAGATGACGGTGGACACCATCAGCGCAGCGGAGGACGGACAGCAGGCGGTCCTCTTTGCCACGGAGAAATATCTGAGCCTGGCGACCCTCCTGCGCAGTCAGAACGCCACGGTCATTTTTGACAGCTACACCGGCATCCGCGTCCCCCGCAGCACGGTGCGGGTGGAGCAGACGCCGGTAATCGGGGAGGACGGCCAGCCGGTCCTGGAGGCGGACGGAACGGAAAAGGTCCAGTCCGTCACCTGCGTCTACAGTCTCTGGGGCGTCTACGCCCGGCGCAAGCCGGTCACAGTGCTCTGGCAGGAGGAGGACTATATCCTGGTGGCCCCGGACGAGAAGTATCTGGCCTCCCTTGCCTCCGACAGCGCGCGGGAGGGCCGCAGGCTCCGGGCCGGGGACCAGGTCATTACCGCTGCGGCGGATCTTTACGACGGAAAGGTGATTCGATCATGAGTATTGCGGAAAATATACAGAACATCCGCAGCCGGATGGCGGCAGCGGCGGAAAAGGCGGGGCGCGACCCCAAAGAGATTCTGCTGGTGGGCGCCAGCAAAATGAACGACGCCCCGGCGTGCCGGGAGGCTATTGCCGCGGGGATCGACGCACTGGGTGAAAACCGGGTGCAGGAGATGACCGCCAAGCTGGCGGAACACGCTTATGACGGCGCGCCCCTCCACTTCATCGGCCACCTCCAGCGCAACAAGGTGCGGCAGGTGGTGGGCCGGGTGGAGCTGATCCACTCCGCCGGTTCCCTGGAACTGCTGGCCGGGATCGACCGGCAGGCCGAAAAGTTCCAGACTGTCCAGAATGTGCTGCTGGAGGTCAATATCGGCGGCGAGGAGAGCAAGAGCGGCTTTGCCCCGGAGGACCTCTATGCCGCCGCGGAACAGGCCCGCTCCCTTGCCCACGTCCGCGTCCAGGGGCTGATGGCCATCCCCCCCGTGGAGCGGGTCCCCCACGGAAATTTGCCTTTTTTTGCAAAAGTAGCGGAATTGTATGTTGACATAGGCCGGAATTTGTATGATAATACATTTATACATTTGTCTATGGGTATGAGCGATGATTTTGAGGATGCCATTGCCGCGGGCGCAACCATGGTGCGTGTCGGCTCCGCCATCTTCGGACAGCGGCACTACCAGTAAGATTGGAGGTCCCGATAATGAGCTTGCTTGATAATATCAGAAAAATGATCACCCCCATCAGCGACGAGGACGACGATTACGATGAGGTCTTTGGCGAGCAGGAGTCTCCGTTTTTTGACGAGCGCCCCCGGTACGACCGGGGCGCGGTGGACAGCCGCCGGGGCAAGGTGGTCAATATTCACGCTACCACCCAGCTGAAGGTGGTGCTCGTCAAGCCGGAGCGGTTCGAAAATGCCAGCGAAATTGCCGACCATCTGAAGGAAAAGCGTACGGTTGTCGTTAATCTGGAGTCCACTCACAAGGATATTGCCCGCCGCCTGATCGACTTCCTCTCCGGCGTGGCCTACGCGGGGGAGGGCAAGATTAAAAAGGTGGCTGTCAATACATACATCATTACCCCCTATTCCGTGGACATCCAAGGTGATTTGATCGACGAATTGGAGAATAACGGCCTTTATTTTTAAGGATGCGGGCGTTTCTGCCGGCAGGAGGAATGAACTATGATGACACCGCAGGAGGTTGCAAACTGCACATTTGCCAAAGCCGCCATTGGCGGCTATCATATGACCAGCGTGGACGAGTTCCTGGACAAGCTGACAGAGGATTACTCCGCGCTGTATAAAGAGAACGCCGCGCTGAAAGCAAAGCTGAAGGTGATGGTGGACAAGATGGCGGAGTACCGGGAGATGGAGGACGCCATGCGCTCCACCCTGCTCACCGCCCAGAAAATGGCCACGTCCATGGTGGCTGAGGCGGAACAGAAGCGCAATGCCATGATTGCCGGCGCGGCTTCCGCCGCCCAGAACCGCAAAAACGAGCTGGCCAGGGAGGTGGAGGCCGAGGAACGCCGCCTGATGGAAGTCCGCCAGCGGGTGGACCGGGAGCTGGAGGCGGAACGCCGCCGCCTGGCTTTGGGGCAGGTGAAGCTGCGGGAGTTTATCCGGGAAGTGACCATCGTCTGCAACGAGGAGCTGTCCCTGCTGGACCGCCTGCCGGAGCTGCCCATGGATGAGGAACCCGCCCCCGTAGTACAGACGCCGCCCCCGCCGGTGGAGCCGGAGACAAAGGCGTTGAACCTGGAGGTCAACGCCCCCGCGCCGGTACAGGAGGAACCCGCCGCGCAGGAGGAGGACGCCGGACCGCCCGCCGCCGTTGCCGCATTTGCGCCCGCGCCGGAGCGGCCCCAGATTCCCCAGAGCGATCCCTTTGCAGAGGACGAGCCCCCGGCGGCTGATCTGGAGGCCACCCGCGTCCTTAACCTGGAGGAGCTGCAGTTCGGACGCAACTATGTAAAGGATTGATTCATATACGCGAGGTGGGGGGCTGCTGCGGAGCTGCCCCCTTTCTTGTTTTCCGGACAGACAGAGAGGAGGAATCCCCATGGAAGAACGGACAATTGTTGCCCTGCTGTATGATTTCGACAAGACCCTCTGCACCCAGGATATGCAGAACTATGCCTTTATCCCCCGGCTGGGTATGGCTCCCGGCGACTTCTGGAAGGAGGCCAACGACTTCGGACGCCGGGAGCATATGGACGGAATCCTGGCCTATATGTATACCATGGTCCGCAAGTCCAGGGAGCTGGGCCTGCCCCTTACGCGGGATACCCTCAAACACTGCGGGCGCAGCGTATCTTTCTTCCAGGGCGTCCCCGACTGGTTCGGACGGATTGACCGGTACGGCGGCCTGCTGGGGGTCCAGGTGGAGCACTATGTCATCTCCTCCGGCCTCCGGGAGATCATCGAGGGCAGCGCCATTGCCGGGGCCTTTAAGGAGATTTTTGCCAGCGAGTTCTATTACGATGCAGACGGGTATCCGGTCTGGCCCAAGCTGGCGGTCAACTTTACCGCCAAGACCCAGTTTGTCTACCGCATTAACAAGGGCGTGCTGGACGTGGCGGACGACAAGACCCTGAACGACTCCATGCCCGACGGCAGCAAGCGGGTGCCGTTTACCAATATGATCTATATTGGCGACGGGCTGAGCGACGTCCCCTGTATGAAGATGATGCGGTCCTACGGCGGACAGGCTATCGCCGTGTATCAGGCGGTGAACAAAGCGGGCGTGGAGCAGCTGCTGCGCCAGCGGCGCGTGGACTATATCTATCCCGCCGACTACCGGGAGGGGTCCGCGCTGGAGATTACGGTAAAGAATATTATCCGGAAAATGGCCGTCAGCCAGCAGCTCTATGAGGAGAATGTACGGCAGCTGGAGGCGGTCCGGAAAAATTAGGAGGATTTGCTGATGGTCAAGGGAAACCTGGCATTTCAGGAGGCGTGGCCGGAGGAGCTGATTGACGGGAAAATCACCGCCATGTCCCCCGTCGCCCCCAACCACAGTCTGACTGCGGGCAACATCTATACAATATTCAAAAACCACCTGAAAAAGAGGAAGTGTACCCCTATATTTGACGGCGTGATGGTGTACTTGACCGAGGACGACCGCTTTATTCCCGACGTCATGGTTGTCTGCGACCGGGACAAAATCAAGGCGGACGGCGTATACGGCGCGCCCGACCTGGTGGTGGAGGTCCTCTCCTTCAGCACAATGAAGAACGACCGGACCCGCAAAAAGGACGTATATGGACAGTGCGGCGTCCGGGAATACTGGCTGGTCAGCCCCTCGGAGAAGTCTGTGGAGGTCTACCGCAACAACGGCACAGAGCTTGTCATCCACAACGTCTATACGCTCTATCCCGACTGGGCGCTGCGGCAGATGAGCGAGGAACAGCGGGCAGCGGTGACTACACATTTCCAGTGCAGCCTGTTCGACGGCCTCAACATCTCCCTGGACGATATTTTTGAAGACCTGCTGCCATAAAAAACCCGTCCCCGGTGTGTCTGACACCAGGGACGGGTTTTTATTGCTTTGCAATCAGAACAGAGGCACCACTGCGCCCTCATAGGTCTCCTCAATGAAGGACTTGACCTCGTCGCTCTTCAGGCACTTAATCAGAGCCTGAATGCCCTCGCTGTTCTCGTTGCCCTCCTTGACGGCAACCACGTTCACATAGGCTTCTGCGGCGTCGCCCTCCGCGGACTCCACAGCCAAAGCGTCTGCAATCTTCAGTCCGGCGTCAATGGCATAGTTGCCGTTGACAACGGCCATGTCCACGTCCTGTAAAACGGTGGGGGTCAGACGGGCTTCCATCTCCACAAACTCGAAGTTGTGGGGGTTCTCCTCCACGTCGCTCTTGGTGGCGGACAGGCTGACGCCATCCTTCAGCTTAATCAGACCCTCCTGCTCCAGCAGCAGCAGTGCGCGGGCCTCGTTGGTGGCGTCGTTGGGGACGGCAATCTTTGCCCCGTCAGGCAGGTCCGCAACAGAGGCGGTCATACCGGCGTACAGGCCCAGAGGCTCATAGTGGATTCCGGCGGCGTTGACCAGGTGGGTGCCGCGCTCAGCGTTGAAGCCCTCCATATAGGTGATGTGCTGGAAGTAGTTGGCGTCCAGGGAGCCGTCCTCCAGGGACGTGTTGGGGGCCACATAGTCGTCGAATTCCTTGATGACCAGGGTGTAGCCCTCCGCCTCCATCAGCTTTTCGGCTACCTCCAGGATTGCGGCGTGGGGAGCGGGGGTCGCGCCGACGGTCACGGTTTTGTTCCCGTCAGAGCCGCTGCCGCCGCCATTGCCGCCGCAGGCGGTCAGGGCCAGAACCAGGGCCAGAGCCAATGCAAGGACAAGAAATCTTTTTTTCATCACTTTTTACTCCTTTTTGTTTGGGTTTTATTGATACGCCGGTCCGAACGGATGGACAGGGCGGTACCGATGGATTGCAGAATCTGGACCAGAATGACCAGCAGGATCACAACCACGTACATGACCACAAACTGACTGCGCCCATGGCCCCGCATGATTGCGCTTGCGCCTAAGCCGCCGCCGCCGACTGCGCCTGCCATTGCGCCGTAGCCCAGAATGGTAATAGAGGCGTTGGCGGCCCCGTTAATCAGGGACGGCCTGCATTCCGGCAGAAGCACCTTTGTGACGATCTGCCAGGGGGAGCAGCCCATCGCCTGGGCCGCCTCAATGACGCCCCGGTCCATCTCCCGCAGGGAGATTTCCACCAGACGGGCCACATAGGGCGCGGCGGCTACGGTCAGCGGGACAATGGTGGCCGTAGTCCCGACGCTGGTCCCCACAATGAGGCGGCTGACCGGCATGACCACCAGCATCAGAATCAGGAACGGTACCGAGCGCAGCAGATTGATGACAGTGTTCAGGCCCCGCATCAGCATTCCCGGCAGGGGCCGGATGCCGCCCGCCTCGCCGGTGACAAGGATGATGCCCAGGGGAAGGCCGATCACATAGGCAAACAGCGTCGCCAATGCAGGCGCATAGACGGTCTCCCAGATGGCAAAGCCGAGGGCGGGCAGGTCTGTGAGAAACTCGGCCTGACTGACTGCGTTGCTGCTGCTGATGCCCCAGGATTCAAACAGCGAAACAAGGGTATCATACATGGTAATCCGGCACCTCCTCCACCGTAATATCCTTTTGGGCGGCAATATAGGCCAGAGCCTTTTCCGCCCCCTCCCCCGGCAGGCCCAGGAGCATGGTGCCAAACGCTCTGCCGTCGATGTTCCGGGTATCCGCGCCCAGGATGTTGGCCTTGACCCCGCAGTCGATGGCCAGGGAAGCCACCAGGGGCTGGTAAGCCGTGCCGCCGTTGAAGGCCACCCGGATAACCAGCGCTCCTTTCTTGTCCCGCTGCTGGGAGAGCATGTCGTAGGGAACGCCGTCCGGATACACCAGCCGCCGTCCGGCCTCTGTCTTCGGATGGGAGAAGACCTCCTCCACCGTACCCGTCTCCGCCAGATGGCCGTGGTCCAGAATCGCCACCCGTGCGCAAATCTCCTCGATAACCTTCATCTCGTGGGTGATGACCACCACGGTGATGCCCAGACGGCGGTTGATGTCCTGAATCAGCCGCAGGATAGAGCGGGTGGTCTTGGGGTCCAACGCGCTGGTGGCCTCGTCGCACAGGAGCACCTTCGGATTTGTCGCCAGGGTGCGGGCGATGGCCACCCGCTGCTTCTGTCCGCCGGACAGCTGGGCCGGATAAGCGTTGGCCCGGCTGGAGAGGTCCACAATCTCCAGCAGCTCTTTGGCCCGGTCCACGGCCTCCTTGCGGGGCGTTTTGGCAATCTCCATGGGGAAACAGATGTTGTCCAGGGCTGTGCGCTGCATGAGCAGGTTGAACCCCTGGAAGATCATGCCGATGGATTTGCGGGCGCGGCGCAGCTGGACGCCGCTGAGGGCGGTCATGTCCTGGCCGTCCACGATGACGCTGCCGCTGGTAGGACGCTCCAGGAGGTTGATACAGCGGACCAGGGTGCTTTTCCCCGCGCCGCTCAGACCGATGACGCCGAAAATCTCACCCGGCTGGACAGCAATGCTGATATCCTCCAGGGCGGCGACTTCCTCCTCGCCTGCGCCGAAGCGTTTGGTCACATTCTTCAGTTGAATAATTGGTTCTGCCATTCAGATTCCTCTCTCTTCCTTCAAGTTCCCAGGGACACAAGAAAACGCCGTCCCTGACTTCCATCAAGGACGGCGCAGAAACACACCGTGGTACCACCTTGGTTCGCCGCTGTCTCGCGGCAGCGGCCTTCACGGGTACAGACATACCCTCGCGCAGTAACGGGCGCACCCGTCGCAGCCTAAGCAAATGTGGGATTTGCTGTCGGTACGCGGCTCCGGAACCATCTTCGGCAGTACCCTCCGCGCCCTTTTCCACCCGCCGGGCTCTCTGCTGCGTACTTTGCTGCCTACTCTTTCCTTCTCTGCTGTTGGTTTGGTTGATTGGGCTTAGTATACGATAAAACGGCAGTCCCGTCAACCGGTAATTTTGCCGTAATTGTGGGATTTTTGACGCGGCGAATCAGGCAAGAGTGTACAAAGATGGCGCGGCCCTACGGATACGCCCCCTCCCCAAAACGCCCAAGATGGGTACAGGCTTGCGCCCGTACCCACCTTGGTGAAAAGAGAGAAAAAAGAGAAGAGAAGAGAAAGCGCTCTCGGAATCAGATTCAAGCCGCGTCCCGGCCTCCATAGCCGCCGCCGAAGAACTCGTTAAAGAAATCATCCATGTCGCCGTACATACCCCCATTCTGCTGGGGAGCGGACTGGCTCTGCTGGGGCTGGGACGGCGCGGAGGACTCCGCCGGTTTCTCGGTCGTGCTGCCGAAGGTCAGCTCCGTGGTGTAGACCTGCCCGGCGCGGATATAGGTGACGGTCGTCGTGTCACCGGCCTTATAGCTCTTGCTGCCCAGAACAGAGGTCAGGTCCTGGCTGGAGGTGATGGTGGTCGTCCCCACCATGGTAATCACGTCCCCGGCCTGGAGGCCCGCCTTGTCCGCAGGCCCGCCGCTGACGATCTCCACCAGATAGCCGCCGGACCGGACGCCGCTCTCCGGATAGGCGGCGGCGTTGTCTACGGTCACGCCCACATAAGCGTGGGACGTCACCTGCCCGTTGGTCATGATGTCCTCCAGCATATTCAGCACATCGTCCAGGGGAATGGCAAAGCCCAGGCCCTCAATCGTTGCGCCGCTGGAGGAGGTGCTGCCGCTGTACTTGGCGGAGACAATACCCACCACCTCGCCATATATATTAAACAGAGGACCACCGGAGTTGCCGTTGTTGACGGCGGTGGAAATCTGGATCATATTAAAGGGCGTGCCGTCCAGGTTGATCTCCCGGTCCAGGCAGGACACAATGCCCTCGGACATGGAGAAGGTCAGCTCACCCAGGGGATTGCCGATGGTCAGCACATCGTCGCCCACCTTCAGGCTGGAGGAGGTGCCCAGGGTAACGGGCTTCAGCTCCTTCTCGCCGGGATCGACCTTGATGACGGCAATATCGTAATCCTTGTCGCCGCCGATGATCTGGGCGGGGAAGGAGGAGCCGTCGTTGAGGGTCACGGTGACGCTCTCGCCGCCGCTGATGACATGGTAGTTGGTGACAATGTAGCCGTCCTTGGTGACGATGAAGCCGCTGCCGGAGCTGGCGGTCTGCACCGCCTGTCCGAAGAAGTTATAGCCCACGGACGAGACGTTGATGCTGACGCAGCTGTTGACGTTGGCGTCGTAGATTTCCGGGAAGGTGAGCTTTTTCGAGCCGGTGACGCTCACCGTGGTCACTTCTGCCAGCCCCCGGTCCACCATCTGCATCTGGGTCTGTCCCTTCTGGCTGGCCTGCCAGTCCTTCACCAGCCAGCCCACGCCGAAGGAGGAGCCCAGCAGCAGCGTGCCGCAGAGGAGACCGGCGATGATGCGCCTGCCGGTTTTTTTCGGCCTCATCTCCACGGCGGGTTCCAGGGTGGGGATGGGTTCGCTGTAGTCGGGGCGGTAGCGGTAGTGGTATTCATACGGGGTTCTGTCGTTATTTTGATTGTCGTTATACATGTGAAGCAGCCTCCTTGATTCTTTTTCGCTGTTGTTTTTGTTGTTGAGGCTAGAATACAGTGGATTTGTGACAAGATTATGAAGAAACTTTGCAATGTTTATAAACATTCGCTGAATTGAAGCTGAAAAGCCGTTCAGATACAGGAAAACCGCCCCTTTCGGGGCGGTACAGTATGCTAAGACGGCATTTCAACACCCAGGCGTTCCAGGCCGCCCGGTCCGATCAGCTCCGCCAGCTCGTCATAGCCCAGGCGCAGCTCCACTTCCCCCATGGCGTACGGTCCCAGCAGATAGGGGGAGTACACCGCCAGCATCCCCTCCTCGTCAAAGAGCACGGTCCCCTCGTTCCAGCGGGCGATGATATCGGCGTAATCCGACCAGTAGCCGGGCTGGTATTCCTCCAGGGCCTCCGCCTTCTCCACCAGCAGAACCGCCGCGCCGGTACGGAATTCCTCCGGCTTGTCCGCAATCTGGGTGGGGTCGATGAACTGCCCGCTGCGCAGGTCGAACAGATAGCCGGAATCACAGCGGCTGGGGTGCGCTCCCCCGGCGTAGCTGCAGCCGGAGACCCGGACGCTGAGCAGATCGCCGGTCCGGCAGCAGGAGGCCGACGTCTCGTCATAAAAGGGCAGTCCCGCTGTGCCGGATTCTTTGTAGAGCTGGGCTGCGTCCTCCTGCATCACCCGGCCCACCTCCATGGCTTTCTCCAGCAAGGCCGTCATTTTGCTGTTGAAGTTCTCTACATTGCGCTCCGCCTCCGCCGCTTCACCGGAACGCAGCTCCTCCAGGTTGGCTACGGACAGCGTCAGCAGCTGGTAGGAGTAATACATCAGCTCCGTGCCGTCCTCCGCCGCGAATTTGTTCTGCGCAGTCATTGTCTCCCACTGGTACAGCGGCTGCGGAGCTGGCGTCCCCGGCGCGGGGGACGCGGGCGCGGCGGTCCCGCCGCCGCCAAACAGGTACATCAATATAATCGGAATAATCCCGATTGCTTTTTTCACAGGCATCATGGAAATCATTGCTTGGTTCCTTTCTATGGGGGCCTACAGCATCGCCGGATTCGCAGTGTACTCCCCGCCCGGCATGGCCTGGGACAAGTCCGGATAGGCCAAGGCGTACAGGTCCGTATACCGGCTCTCCAGCGCCATCAGGTTCTGGGCGGCCTGGCCCAGCCGTCCCGCATGACCGGGCTTGGTCAGCACGGGAATCGCCGCCCGCTTCCGCATCTCCTTGAGCAGCGCGCGGCCCCTTCCGTTGGCCCCCAGGACCCGGAGATAGGGGGGCAGTTCGTCCCGTCCGGGGGTCCGGATGTCCAGATAGCTGTGGAGCAGCATCCGCCGCAGGCGGGCCAGGGGATAGCGTTTGGTCTTGGCCGCCAGCAGAATGCCCTCCAGGGAGGCCGCGCTGTGGACGGCCTGGTAAAACCGGTGGTACAGCCCCTCCCCGCCGCCGTCATAGACGGCAAAGGACGCCTCCGGCATGGACCGCAGACGGGCCAGCGCGGCCCGCTCGCAGTTGGCTATGGACACCGGGGCGCGGCCCGCCGCCAGCTCCCGGTCCACAATGGCGGCAGCGGCCTCCGGGACGTGCTCCCGCCAGCCGTCCCCGCCCGCCAGCAGCCTGGCGCGGATGGCGGAGGCGGACAGATACGGTCCCGGCTCCAGACTGTCGTGGCCCGCCCCCACGCGGGGCAGGGCCAGCGGCTCCATCCTGCCGCCCAGCGCCGCCAACGCCCGCAGGTACTCCACCGCTAAGGCGTTGTTGGGCTGCGACAGGCGCTGGGCCGCGCCGCCCGCCAGTCCGGCATGGCCCAACGCCCTCTGACGGGCGGCGGCGTAGGTCATGCCCTGGCTGAGAAAACGGCGCAGCTCCGTATGATACAGGCCGCTGTCCAGACTCTCCGCCACCCGCTGCAGGGGCTCCAGGCTCCCGCACTCACAGCCGAAAGCCAGATACCGCACCACCCCCGTCCCCGCCAGAATCCCGACGGCCCCCAGGGCAAACCGCTCCGCAGGCCCGGACGACCACGGGGCGGGCAGCTCCAGCACCAGGTCCGCGCCGCACCGCACCGCCATTTCCGCCCGTGGGTGTTTGGACACAATGGCGAAATCACCCCGCTGGACAAAGTTTCCGCTCATGCACACCGCCACCGCAATATCCGGTCCCAGACGGCGGCGCAGCTCCTCCAGCTGCCAGGCGTGGCCCCGGTGGAAAACGTTGTATTCCGCCACAACCCCCGCTGCTGTCATGGATTTCCTCCTCTCCGTCCGCCGCGGCTCAAATCAAGGGCCGGTCCACAGCCAAATTTTCTGAAAAAATTTCCGAAAAAGTGGTTGTCTAACCGGCAAAAATAGTCTACAATATAGGCTGAGTTTTATTGTACCTGTCTCTTGCCCAAATTGCAAGTCACAGTACGGAAACAAAAATAACAAAACAATAACAACCAGTCTGACAAGGAGAGAAGATTCATGAAAATTCTGATCATCAATGCAGGCAGCTCCTCCCTGAAGTACCAGTTCATGGAGTCCGAGGGCGGCGAGGTCTTCGCAAAGGGCCTCTGCGAGCGTATCGGCATCGACGGACGCCTCACCCACAAGGTCCCTGGCCGGGAGGATGTGAAAAAGGACATCTCCATGCCCACCCACAGCGAAGCTATCCAGGCGGTGCTGGACATCATGGTGGACCCCCAGCAGGGCGTCATCGCCTCCACCGGCGAGATCGCCGCTGTCGGCCACCGCGTCCTCCACGGCGGCATGGCCTTCACCGAGAGCTGCATCATTGACGACGCCTGCATTGCCGCCATTGAGAAGTGCATCCCCCTCGGCCCCCTCCACAACCCCGCCAACCTCATGGGCATCCGCGCCTGCCAGGCCATTATGCCCGGCACCCCCCAGGTGGCTGTGTTCGACACCGCCTTCCACATGACCATGCCCCCCAAGGCGTACATCTACGCCATCCCCTATGAATACTACGAGAAGGACGACGTACGCCGCTACGGGTTCCACGGCACCAGCCACCGCTATGTCTCCGCCCGCGCCATCGACATGCTGGGCAACCCGGACCACAGCAAGGTCATCTGCTGCCACCTGGGCAACGGCTCCTCCCTGTCCGCCGTGGTGGACGGCAAGTGCGCCGACACCACCATGGGCCTTGGGCCTTTGGCCGGTTTCCCCATGGGCACCCGCTCCGGCGATGTGGACGCCACCATCCTGGAGTACCTGATGGGCCGCTATAATTACGACATCAAAGAGATGCTGAACATCCTGAACAAGAAGAGCGGCGTGCTGGGTATTTCCGGCGTCAGCTCCGACTTCCGCGACCTGGACGAAGCCGCCAAGGAGGGGAACGAGAGAGCTGCCCTTGCCCTGGAGAAGTTCATCTATGAGGTCAAGAAGTTCATCGGCGCGTACGCCTCCGCTATGGGCGGCGTGGACGCCATCGTGTTCACCGCCGGTATCGGCGAGAACTCCATCGACCTGCGCCGCCGGATCTGCGAGGGCCTGGAGTATATGGGCATCGAGATGGACGCGGAGAAGAACAATACCCGCGGCCAGGAGGCGGACGTGTCCGCCGCCGGTTCCAAGGTGAAGATCTTCGTCATCCCCACCAACGAGGAGCTGATGATCGCCATGGATACCGCCGCCCTCTGCAAGAAGTAATCCCCCTGAAAAAGCATAAAAAAGCATGGGTGCGTTTTCACGTACCCATGCTTTTGCTTATACAGACTTCCGGGAGGCCGCGCGCTGGCGTCTTGCCTGCTGGACCAGCCGGAAAACGGAGGTCGGGATGAGAATCCCCACGGCAATAGCCACGGCCAGCAGCACCGTGTGCAGCCCCTGCTGGGAGAAGGCGTCAAACTTCCCCTCCATGAAAAATTTCATGGTGTGGTAGAGCGAACCGCCGGGAATCAGAGGAATCGACGCCGTAATAATAAACAGCGTCGCCGGACACTTCACCACCCGCGCCAATGTTTCCCCGTAGATGGTCAGCGTCACTGCGGACGCGAAGTAGCGCACCACGTCCTCGGTCCACCAGATGCCCGCCAGCAGGTACACCCCCCAGGCCAGCAGGCCGCCCAGACTGGCCAGCAGCAGTTTTTCCCGCCGCACATGGAAGAGCATGGCAAAGCCCAGGGACCCTAAAAACGCCGTCGCCAGCTCCATCGCATATTTCTCATTCATACCGCGCCCCCTCCTTTACACCAGACTGGCCGCCAGCGCAAAGCCGCAGGCAATGGTCAACGCCAGCAGGATGGCCTCGATAAACCGCATCAGACCGGAGATGGTGTTGCCGCTGAACATATCCCGCAGGGAGTTGGTCAGGGCGACGCCGGGAATGAGCAGCATGATATTGCCGATACTAATCATATCCACGCTGTCCCCCAGCCCGAACCGGACCGCCAGTCCCGCCAGCAGACCGCCCAGACAGGAGCACAGCATCGCGGGCAGGAGCGGCCCCGCGTCCACGCCCTGAATCATCCGCTCCAGATACTTCAGGAGGATGCCGATAACACCCGAAGCCGCCGCGTCCAGGACGCTGCCGCCGAAAAAGAGGGAGAAGGAGGAGGAGATGAGCGCGTATGTCACCAGCTGGATGCCGAAGCCGTACTGGGGTACCGCCATAATTTGCTCCAACGCCTCGTGCATCTCCTCCGGGCTGGGATGCTCCGAGCAGATCAGGCGGCAGAGCTGGTTGAGCAGCTCCAGACGGTTCAAGTCGTATTTCATGCCCGCAATGCGGCGGGTCTGGGTCAGCGCGCCGAAGCGGTGGGAGTAGACTGTGACCACAATGCTGGCGGTGATGGTCAGCACGTCGGCCCGCTCCGCGCCGAAGGCAAAGCACAGCCGCCGGATGCTGTCCTCTACCCGGCTCACCTCCGCGCCGCTCTGCAGCATATACTGGCCGATGTCCAAAATTTCATACAGATATTCGTTTGCCCGCTCCGCTTCGGCCATGACAGCCAGCCGGTCGGCCTGCTCCGGGGAGAGGGGCAGATTGGATAGTTCCATGGGTGTCTCCTTATTGCAGCCATGCTTGGAAAAACCGCCAGGCGTTGGCGAAGAGAATGCCCTCCGCCGTGTCTGCCGGGATACCGCGCCGGGTGAGATAGTCGTAAATAGCGAGAGATTTTTCCACCGAGTCCAGGTCCGGGTGGATATCGGTACCGTCAAAGTCCGAGCCCAGGGCCAGACACGACCCGGCGTCCAGCTCCAGAAAGTGACAGATGTGGCGGTACAGGTCGTCCAGACTGCCCCGGCCTTCGTCGGACAGGAAGGTCCGGGCGTAGTTCAGACCAATCAGTCCGCCCCGCGCCGCCAGCTCCCGGATGAACGGATCCGGCAGGTTCCGCCGGTGGCCGCAGACCGCGCGGGCATTGGAGTGGGACGCGGCAAAGGGCTTCTTCGCCACGGCCAGCAGGTCCTCAAAGCCGCGGTCGTTGAGATGGGATACGTCCACGATCATCCCCAGACGCTCCATCTCCCCCACCGCCTCCCGGCCAAAGGCGGTCAGACCGCCCGCCGTGTCGTGTCCGGAACCAAGCTCGTTGGGGCCGTTCCAGGTGAGGGTCAGCATCCGCACCCCGGCGTCCCGGAGCGTCTGCACCCGCTCCAGCCGTCCCGCCAGCGCAGCCCCGCCCTCCACGGTCAGGACGGCGGAGAACCTGCCCTCGCCCGCCGTGCGCTCCAGGTCCGAAAAGGTTTGACAGGGCGCAATCCGATCTCTGTGGGCCTCCATCTGCTGTTGAAAAACAGTCCGGCTGCGGTCAAAAAAGGCAGCGGCCTCCTCTCCACGCAAATCGTCCGGAACAAAAATGGCAAAGCACTGCACCCAGCGCACGCCGGGCGGCATCTTGCGGATGGCAATATGAAACGCCGGGTCGTCCAGCGCGCCGCAGCCCGGCGTATGCGCCGTCCAGTTCTCCCGTGTGAGGGTATCGCAGTGCAGGTCAATCAAGCCTGTGGGAAACATAACATGTCCTCCATTTCCATAGTTCAGAGCCTGTTTATACAGACAGGCCGGTACCAATCCTTGATAAAAAGCGCAATATCGCTACCGGGCAAAAGCCCAGGATCAGCAGCGGATTCAAGTTCTTGATACTTATTCTTACAGAAAAAATATTACATCAGCGGCGCCAACGGCCGCAGCAGCCAGCCCGCCACCCGGCGGGGAAGGGCGTCCCTCCGGCAGTCCTCCAGCGTGATGGGGCGGCATTTGGACAGCGTCCGCTGGAAATCCCGCTCCACATCCGCCACCGCCGCACAGCGGTACAGCAGCGCGGCGCATTCAAAGTGCAGATACAGACTGCGGTAGTCCAGGTTAATGCTGCCAACCACGGCGGTACTGTCGTCGCTGACAAACATCTTCGCGTGGATAAAGCCGGGGGTGTACTCGTAGATTTCCACGCCTCCCGCCAGCAGCTCCGGGTAGTAGGAGCGGGTCAGGGCAAACACCGTCCGCTTGTCTGGCTGGCCGGGCAGAATCAGCTTGACGTCCACCCCGCGCTTTGCGGCAAAGGTCAGCGCCGTGGTCAGCTCGTGGTCAATGATGAGATAGGGCGTGGTGATATGGACATACCGGACCGCCTGGTTGAGAATGTCCATATAGGCCATCTCCCCCACCTTCTCCTGCTGGAAGGGGCTGGAGCAGTAAGGCAGAACCCAGCCGTCGCCGCTCACAGGGCGGGAGGCGTCCAGATAGGGGGAGAAGTCCTTGTCCCGGTACTCCGTGAGGCTCCACATCTGCAGAAACATCAGCGTGAAGCTGCGCACCGCCGCGCCGGTAATCATCACTGCCGTATCCTTCCAATGGCCGTGGAGAATCCGGCGGTTGATGTATTCGTCCGCCAGATTGATGCCGCCGGTGAAGGCCGTGCGGCCGTCTACGACCAGAATCTTCCGGTGGTCCCGGTTGTTGTAGTGGGTGGAGATGAAGGGACGCAGGGGCGCGTACATCTTGCACCGGATGCCCAGGGCCTTCAGCTGCTGGGGGTACTGGTAGGGCAGCTTGCCGATGGCGCAGGTGCCGTCGTAAAGCAGACGCACGTCCACGCCCTCCTTTACCTTCCGCTGGAGTATGCTGAGAATCCGGCCCCACATATAGCCCTCCTCCACGATAAAATACTCCAGAAAGATGAACCGCTTCGCCTGCTTCAGCCGCTCCAGGACCTCCGCAAAGAACGCCTCCCCGCTGGGCAGGTATTTTACGCGGGAGTCCTTGTAATAAAGCTGCTGGCGGCTGCGCTCCATATAGTCCGCCAGGCTCCCCATCTGGGGGCTCTGCTCCCGCAGAGCCCGGATGCCCTCCAGGTCCTTATGGACGTACCGGGCCGTCTTCTGGCTGATTTCATCCAGCATGGCCCGCGTCAGACGGTGGCCCCAGTCCATGCTGACAAACAGATAGAAGGGGACCGCGAAAATAGGGGCCAGCATGATGAGAATGATCCAGGTTATTTTTATGGCCGGATTCGCCGGTTTATTCACAATCGTCAGCGTGACGGCCAGGCCAATCAGAAGGGAGACGCCGTAGACCAGCGAGCCGCTCAGCTGCCAGAAGCCGAAAAACAGCAGCAGAAACTGCGCCGCCAGCAGGAGAATGATAATTGCCGTGCGGCCAAAGATCAGGCGGCCTAAACCCCGCTTGCCCTTGTTCAGAAGCAGTACCGCGTCTTCGTCCAGATGTTTTTTCTTTTCCTCCGGCATGAAAGCTCACCTTCCCCGTTGTCCGATATCCGTTACCATACCACAAATAAAACCGGTTTGCAACTTCTTTGCGGCGGGACGGCCTGCATACGGTCCGGGATGGAGGCGGGGGCCTATGGAAACGCTCTCGCCGCCGCGCTCCCACCGGAAACCGCGCAGTCATCATAACATATCCGCGCCGCCAAATCAACCAGCCGGACATTTGGCAAACCCGACAAATTACCACTTGCGGCGAAAGGAAAAATATGTTATAATTTTCCACAGTGAACTCTATTTTTACTTCCAGAAGGAGGATACTATCCTATGTTAAAGATCGATCTGACCAGCGCCTCTGTCCAGCCTGAAAAATATGTCCAGGGCCTCCAGCAAGCCCACACCTGGCTCCAGGAAGCCACCGGACGGGGCAACGACTTTGTCGGCTGGGTCAACCTGCCCAGGGATTACGACAAGGAGGAATATGCCCGAATTCAGGCCGCTGCCAAGAAAATCCAGAGCGACAGCAAGGCCCTCGTCGTTATCGGCATCGGCGGGAGCTACCTGGGGGCGCGGGCCGCTATCGAGCTGCTCTATTCCAATAACTATAACCTCATCCAGAAGGATGCGCCCAACATCTACTTTATCGGAAACGGTCTGTCCGGCGACGCTATGCAGGAAGTGGTGGACCTCATCGGCGATGCCGACTTCTCTGTCAACGTGATCTCCAAGTCCGGCACAACCACCGAGCCTGCCGTAGCCTTCCGCTTCTTCAAAGCGCTGCTGGAGAAAAAGTATGGACGCGAGGGCGCGGCCAAGCGCATCTACGCTACCACCGACAAGGCCAGAGGCGCACTGAAGTCCCTGGCAGCCGCCGAGGGCTACGACAGCTATGTGGTCCCCGACGACGTGGGCGGACGCTACAGTGTGCTGACCGCCGTGGGCCTGCTGCCCATCGCCGTGGCCGGCGTGGACCTGGACGAGCTGATGAAGGGCGCGGCCAGCATGATGGAAACCTGCCGCGCCGCCGGTCTGGACGCCAACCCCGCCTGGCAGTACGCCGCCGCCCGGAGCGATCTGTACGCCCAGGGTAAGAAAATCGAAATTCTGGCCGGTTATGAGCCCCGGTTCCGCTTCTTTGCCGAGTGGTGGAAGCAGCTCTACGGCGAGAGCGAGGGCAAGGAGGGCAAGGGCCTCTTCCCCGCCAGCGTGGAGTTCACTGCGGACCTGCACTCCATGGGCCAGTATATCCAGCAGGGCGAGCGGACGATGTTCGAAACCGTTGTGCGCTTTGGTCCCTCCAAGCACAAGCTCTGCGTCCCCAGCGACGAGAAGGACGGCGACGGCCTGAACTTCCTGGCCGGAAAGGATATGGACTATATCGCTGCCCAGGCTATGGACGGTACCCTGCTGGCCCATGTGGAGGGCGGCGTGCCGAACCTGATCGTCCGCGCAGGCGAAATCAATGCCTTTACCCTCGGCGAGCTGATCTATTTCTTTGAGTACGCCTGCGGCCTGTCCGGTTATCTGCTGGGTGTTAATCCCTTCGATCAGCCCGGCGTGGAGGCTTACAAAAAGAATATGTTCGCCTTGCTGGGAAAACCCGGTTATGAGGATTTGGGCGCACAGCTGCGGGAAAAGCTGGGCCGCTGATTGACGGTATGAAAAATAAACGGGGCTTCCGCACACTGCGGAGGCCCCGTCCCCCTATGCGAAGCTTCACTGTAGGCCGAACAAAAGGCGGCCCTCTGGTAAAACTGCCAGAGGGCCGCTTATGTACTATTCAATAGGCCCTTTTTCCTGATTTCCAGCCGGGCTTGCTGATTCTTGTGGAGCAGCAAGAAATTCCGTTTTAGTGGGTTCATTCAGCAGCTGTTTTAAGGAATCGCAGACCTTTGCAAAATACTTGGCAACAGGCTCCGGTAAGATGCCGCTTAGATACTCCGCCTTTGGGATGTAGTCCGCTGCAAAATAAGCCTGCGGGTGCGCGCACATCGGGCAGATCTCCGGCGCGGCAATAACAGTAGTCAAATAGTAGTCAGCAATCCCATTGCTGCGCACTCTTCTCTGATTCAGAAGAAGCCGCCCCTTTCCAGGCGGCCTCTTTTGCTTAGGGGCTGTTTTTACAGTTCCCTCTGCCTGCGCATATGACATGGGGTCACAGCTGATTTTTACGCGGCAGAGGATCGCCGCCTTTTTTTCGTTCTACGAAGTAATCCGGATGGGTCCACTTCGGCGCGGGCAATATCTTCCGCGCTTTCCCGGCGGCGATTCTCCAGAACGCGCTGGACTCCGGCAAGTACGACCGGGGCGTGATCGTGGCGGAGGGCTTTGACTATGAGATCATCGACAAGGCCTACCGGCCCTTCGACAACATGAGCCTGCTGGTACTGCTGAAGTCTGACGGCTCCATTGAGAAAAAAGTGGTGGCCTCCGTCACTGAGAGCCTGAAGGCGGACCCCCAGTTTGGCGATGATTGGAGCCGCTTGCGGGAGATCTTCTGCGCGCCGTCCCTGCAGATGGTGAGCTTCACCATCACCTTCATGCCCGACGCGCCCCAGCGGATTGCCACGGATACCTCCCAGAAACTGTCCATCCGCTTCGGCGAGACTATCAAGGCCTATCAGGCCAAGGGGCTGAATATGGATGATCTGGCGCTGATCCCCCTGGTGCTGGCGGGTTACGCCCGCTACCTCAAGGGCGTGAACGACGAGGGAGAGGCGTTCACGCCGTCGCCCGACCCGCTGCTGGCTGAGCCGCAGGAGATCGTAGCAGCTCTGGAGGTCAAGGAGGCGGAACTGTACGCCGGTCCTGGCGCGGTGCGCAAGACGCTGCACAAGTATGTTTCTGCCCGCTGAGGGAAATCTTCCGCACATATTGATTCCAGCGCTTGTATAAGTCTGCTGCTTTGCTAGCGTATATGCAAGAGGCCCCCGCAAATGGGACGCAAGTCCATTTGCGGGGGCCTCTTGCAGGCAGCTCCGAGATATGGCTAAGGGGGGAGCCTGTAGTTTATTCACCAGTGAGCGGCTTTGCCATCATGTCGATCTAGAATCCTTGAATCCCTTGCGCCGCAACGGTTTGCTCAGTCCAAGGGTTTCATCGTGGGGAACAGGATAACATCCCGGATAGAATCACTGCCGGTCAGCAGCATCACGCACCGGTCGATTCCGATACCCAGGCCGCCGGTAGGCGGCAGGCCGTACTCCATCGCGGTGAGGTAATCCTCGTCCATCATACCGGCCTCATCGTTCCCTTTCATCCGGTCCTCGACCTCCTTTTCGAACCGCTGCCGCTGGTCGATGGGATCGTTCAGCTCAGAGAAAGCATTTCCCATTTCGCTGCGGCAGATAAACAGCTCGAACCGCTCCGTCAGCCTGGGGTCCTTGGGCGACCGCTTAGCCAGGGGGGACACATCCACCGGATGCATGGTAATAAAGGTAGGCTGGACCAGCTTCGACTCCACCTTCTGGTCAAAGCACTCATACAGGGCATGGCCCCAGGTAGGCTCCACGCCGTCCATATCCACGCCTGCGGCCTTTGCAGCGGCCACAGCCTCCCCGTCATCGGGCAGGGCCATAAAGTCGATACCCACATACTGCTTCACGGCTTCGGCCATAGACAGTCTGGGCCAGCCTGGGGTCAGGTCGATATCCTCGCCCTGCCACTGGAGCTGATAACTGCCGCAGATATTTTTTGCCGCGCCGCTGAGGAGTTCTTCAAAGAGGTCCATCATGTCGTTGAAATCGGCGTAAGCCTCATACAGCTCCACGGTGGTAAATTCGGGGTTATGCTTGGTGTCCATCCCCTCGTTGCGGAAAATCCGGCCCACCTCGTAGACCCGCTCCATGCCGCCCACAATCAGCCGCTTCAGGGGCAGCTCTGTGGCGATGCGCATATACATATCAATGTCCAGGGTATTGTGGTGGGTAATAAAGGGCCGTGCGGTTGCGCCGCCGCTGATGGTGTTGAGTACCGGCGTCTCCACCTCCATGTACCCGCGGTTGTCCAGGAAATTGCGCAGATACTTGACAAATGCACTGCGCACCTCGAAATTCCGCCGGACCTCCGGATTGACGATCAAGTCCACATACCGCTGGCGGTAGCGGGTTTCCTTATCGGTCAGGCCGTGGAACTTCTCCGGCAGGGGCAGCAGGGATTTGGACAGCAGGGTAATTTCCTGCACGCGCACGCTCATTTCTCCCCGCTGGGTACGGAAGACCTGGCCCTTGACCCCCACGATATCGCCGATATCGTATTTTCTGAACCGGTCGTACGCCTGGGCGTCCAGTTCGTCCTTCCGGGCGTAGAGCTGGATACGGCCAGACCGGTCCTGGAGGTCGCAGAAGCTGACCTTTCCCATACCCCGCTTGCTCATCAGCCGGCCCGCAACGGAGACCTGACTGCCCTCCAGCTGTTCAAACTGGTCCTTGATCTCCTGGGCGTGGCGGCTCACAACGTACTTAGTTTCCTGGAAGGGGTCCCGGCCCTCCTGCTGCAGCGTACTCAGTTTTTCCCGGCGGATGCGCAGGATTTCGCTCAGGTCCTGCTGCTGTTCGTTTGTCTTCTCAGCCATACTAACTCTGTCTCCTCTTTTGCAAGAGCGTCTGTCAACGCTCGATCTTGTCAACCGTGTACGCGATATCGCCGGCTGGCGCGGCTACTGTCACCGTGTCGCCCTCTTTTGCGCCCATCAGGGCTTTGCCGAAGGGGGAGTCCTCGCTGATAATACCGTGCATAGCGTCGGCCTCCTGGCTGCCCACGATTTTGAAGCTGCGGCTTTTCCCGCCCTTGACCGTGGTAACGGTCACAGTGGAGCCGATCGTGACCTGACCGGTAGGCATATCGCCTTCCTCCAGGATGACCGCATGGAGCAGCACGTTTTCCAGCTCTCCGATGCGGGAATAAAGCTTGCCCTGTTCGTTTTTGGCCTCATCGTACTCGCTGTTTTCGCTGAGGTCGCCGAAGCCGCGGGCGACTTTAATCATCTCGGCCACTTCGTCGCTGCGGGTAGTCTTGAGGTAATTGAGTTCTTTCTGCAGCTCGTCGAAGCGGGCCTGGCTCATTTTGAATTCTTTTTTCATGGTCGTCTGTCCTTTCGATGCCACGCATAAAAAGCCGGCGTCCGGCTGCGGGGCGTGAATCCATTCAATCTCTGCATTATATAGGCAATTTCATCATCTGTCAAGCCCCGCTGAGGGGGGAAAAACCGTAGGTTTCATAGAGCGCGGCGTGGTCGAAAATGCACTGCCACGCGCTGCCTGCCTGGGCGGTGACGCACAGGCAGGCGCGTCCGGAGGCATCCCGCGCCAGGCTGGCGGCACAGCTGCCGGCCTGGGAGATAAAGCCGGTCTTTGCGCCCTGGATGACGGCGCCCGCAGGCATATGGTCCTCGATGCGGCGGATGAACCAGTTGGAGAGGCTGATGCCCTCCGGGTGCAGCTCGCTGGCGGGGATATCGTAGGTCCGCAGGCCCAGGACCAGCTGGCAGAGGGGGTTCTCCATAGCGGCTTTGAGGATGACGGCCATGTCGTAGACCGTGCAGACATTCTGCTCATCGTAGAGTCCGACGCAGTTGGCAAAACGGGCGGTTTCCGCGATACCCAGCTCCTCCGCCTTCTGGTTCATCAGCTTCACGAACGCCGCATGGGACCCGGCGGTATACTCGGCCAGCGTCACCGCCGCGTCCGCGCCGGAGGGCAGGATGGTACCGTAAAACAGGTCCATAACGGGGACCTCCTCCCCCGCCTGGAATCCGGCGATGGAGCAGTCGTTAGCCACGCAGTAGTCAATCGTCTCCTGGGTAACGGCGGCTGTGGCGTCGTAGTTGAGGATGTGCTCCGCGGCCACCAGGATGGTCATGATCTTGGTCATGGAGGCGGGGTGGACCACGGTCCAGCCGCCCCGCTGGGCCAGGACGGTACCCTCGTCCAGATCAATCAGGATGGCGTACATACTGTTGAGCGTCTCCCCCTCGGCGGTGGTTCCGTCCGGATTCACCATTTTCGGCGGCAGGTTCACCGTGGCGCGGGTAGTGGAGAAGACCGCCGTTGGTATCGGGTCAGGCTCCGGCTCCTCCTCGGACGCCAGCGGCGCACCCCCTGCCGGCGGCGCTTCGTCCGCCGGTTCCTGCGTATGGACCGGCGTCAGGCGGTTCCACAGGCTGTGCGCCAAAAGGACGGTCCCCGTTCCGGCCAGGAGGACCGCCGCAGCCAGCAGCAGCGGCAGCATCCGCCGCAGTTTTCTCCGCCGTCTGGCCTGCTCCCGCAGGCGGCGGGCCTCTTCCCGTCCGGTACGGCGGGCCTCCCGTTCCTCCGGCGTGAGCATGGCCTGATAGCGGTACTGCCTGGCCTGCTGCTGGCGCTGCTGGTAGTATTGCTGCTGTTCGCGGCGAAAGTCGCGGTAGTTTTCTTGCTGCTTCATTGCCATTTCATATTCCTGGGCAGGGGGCGCTTACTGGCAGCGCCGGACAATTGCCTCCATCTCCTCCCAATGGGCCTCCATGTCGGAGACCAGCTTGCACTGGGTACGGCAGCGGTCGAGATTCTGCCGTTCCCGGCTGATGTGGAAATACTGGTCGCCCATCAGGTAATCGGTCAGGAAGCGCATACCGCACTCCAAAGTCATCAGCTTTGCGCCCCAGGGCAGGAAGTCGGTTTCCTGCTGGGTGAGGGTTCCGCTGGCGCCGTCCAGGAAGGCTTTGGTGTAGACTTCAAAGAGGGACAGGTCCAGATTGACCTTGGACAAATCCGTCTCATCCTCTGCGCTGTGGTTTGCGCCGAAGCGGATGGAGTCGCCGAAGTCGTTGATGGACAGGCCCGGCATCACGGTATCCAGGTCAATAATGCATATGCCCTCGCCGGTGTCTTTATCCATCAGGACGTTATTCAGCTTCGTGTCGTTGTGCGTCACCCGCAGGGGCAGCTTACCGTCCCGCAGGGCCTGGAGGGCCACGGAGCAGTCCGCCTCCCGGTCCAGCATAAAGCGGATTTCCTCCTGACATTCCGCCGCCCGGCCCATGCTGTCCGCGGCTACGGCGGCCTTCAGCTGCTTCAGGCGGTCCTCGGTGTCGTGGAAATGGGGGATTGTCTCATAGAGGGTGTGGGCGGGGTAGCCCTGCAGCAGGCGCTGGAAGCGGCCAAAGGCGCGGCCTGATGCCGCGAACAGCTCCGGCGTCTCCGCCATCTGACAGCAGACCGTATCCTCGACAAAGGGGTACAGACGCCACGCGCTGCCGCCGCTGTCCGTATAGAAATCGCTGCCGTTTTTGGGCCGGATGACCCGCATGGCCTCCCGGTCCCGGTCTCCGCCGTTTTTCTCGATCTCCCGGCCCAGGTACTCTGTCACGCCGATGATATTCTCCATCAGCTGGTCGGGCCGGCGGAAGGCGGCGGAGCTGATGCGCTGGAGGATGAACCGGCGGCAGCAGACATCCTCCGGCTGGGTATGTACCACAAAGGTGTCGTTGATATGCCCCTGTCCGTACCGGACCGCTCCCACCACCGGCGCGCCGAAGTCAAACGCCTGCAAAACCTCGCCGAGATATTCTTCCGCTTTTTTACTCATAGTTTCTCCCTCGTCTTTCCTCAAGTTGACGCAGGCCGGGCCTGCTGTTTGTTGTGGCTCTATTATAGCGGCTTTTGGAAGGTTGTGCAACTAGAAAAAAGGAATCCGGGGACAGATTCTTCCCGTGCGCCGTCCGGCTGGGGCTTGACAGAGCCGCGGCGGTCCGGTATAGTGAGAGAAGAAATATTGAGGAGGCCTCCGTTTATGCAAAAAGACGTTGTAATCATCGGAGCGGGACCTGCGGGGATTTTTACCGCCCTGGAGATGTTAAAAAAAGGTTCCCGGCAAAAAATTCTGATAGTGGAAAAGGGCAGGGCCGTGGAGGACCGCCGCTGTCCCAAGGACAAAGCGGGCCGCTGCGTCAACTGCAAGCCCTACTGCCATATCACCACCGGCTTCTCCGGCGCGGGGGCGTTTTCCGACGGCAAGCTGTCCCTGAGCTACGAGGTGGGCGGCGACCTGCCCAATCTGATTGGCGCGGTGAAGGCCCAGGAGACCATCCACTATGCGGACCAGATTTACCTGGAGTTCGGCGCGGACACCCATGTGGAGGGTCTGGGCAATACGGAGGAGGTCAAGGAGATCCGGAAGCGGGCCATTCAGGCAGGTCTGAAGCTGGTGGACTGCCCCATCCGCCATCTGGGGACGGAGAAAGCACAGGCGTTGTATTACGCCATTGAACAGCATCTGCTGGAGAAGGGCGTGGAAATGCTGTTCGGCTATGAGTGTACGGACCTGATTCTGGAGGGCGGGGTCTGCCGTGGCGTGCGCATCACCGGCGGACAGGAGTCCCTGGAGATTCTGGCCGGCCACACCATCATCGCCACCGGACGCCGGGGGGCGGACTGGCTGGAGAGCCTCTGCGCGGAGTACAATATCGCCCATCAGCCGGGTACGGTGGATATCGGCGTGCGGGTGGAGGTGCGCAACGAGGTGATGGAGACGGTGAACCGCGTGCTGTACGAGTCGAAGCTGGTGGGGTATCCCAGACCGTTCAAGAACAAGGTCCGCACGTTCTGTCAGAATCCCGGCGGCTTTGTCAGCCAGGAGAATTATGACGACGACCTGGCCGTGGTCAACGGCCACAGCTATAAGGAGCTGAAAAGCGACAACACCAATCTGGCGATTCTGTGCAGCCACAATTTTTCGTATCCCTTCAACCAGCCCATCGCCTACGCCCAGAAGGTGGGGGAGCTGACCAACATGCTGGGCGCGGGCCATATTCTGGTGCAGCGGTTCGGGGACATTCTGGACGGCAAGCGGACGTGGCCGAAGGAGCTGGCGTTCTCCAACGTGCGGCCCACGCTGCCGGACGCGGTGGCGGGGGACATCACAGCGGCGATGCCCTACCGGTCCATGATGAATATCATCAACTTCATTCAGGCCATGGACCAGGTGGTGCCTGGATTTGCGTCCACGGAGACGCTGCTGTACTCACCGGAGCTGAAGTTCTATTCCAACCGTGTCAAAATGGATGAGGAGCTGAGCACCAATATTGCCGGACTGCACTGTCTGGGCGATTCCAGCGGCTGGACCCGCGGTCTGATGATGGCCTCCGTCATGGGCGTGCTCATGGGCAGGCGGCTGGCGGAGGAGGAACTGGGAGCCTCTGTCTGATGGAGCTGCGGAGCATATATAGCAATTCAGCAGCGGCGGCCTCCCCAAAAGAGGCCGCCGCTGCTGTTTACCGGCAGAAATAATTTTTCTCGGAAAAAGAAACTACTTGTCAAAGCGTGGAAAACGTGGTATGATAACAGCAACGAGGCAAATAATAAGGCAGGACATGGGCGATCGGCAGTCACCCATGCCCCTATGCAGGAGAGCACACTCCTACACAATAGCATTTGCTACGCCGGCCCCTATTATAGCAGTCTTTCCACTGTTTTTCAATAGTCAGTTTTCTTACCCTCTACTGCGGAGGACTGTTTGTTTCACAATACGGGGTTTGTGTCTGTACATATGCGGTGTGGGGTAATTATATCCTGCACCGCTT
>JAAWQS010000187.1 GCA_022800665.1 Oscillospiraceae bacterium | reverse complement strand
CTCGCTTCTACTTCCTCGAAATATTCGACTATTTTCTGCTTTCCCATTCTTCTATTATAGCTCGTTTTTATCCCTTTTGCAAAAATTGATTTCCGTGGGCTGGCTGCCACGAACATGGGGCAAATATATAGTAACAGGAGGTGCCCAACATGATGATTGGTGAAAGGGTAAGGAAATTACGCAAAACTCTTGACCTTACCCAACGTGAATTTGGTGAGCGCATAAACTTAAAATCTAACTCTGTGGCCCTGATTGAGGGTGGGCGCAACACGTCGGATCAAACAATCGCCTCAATTTGCCGGGAATTTAATGTTAACGAAACCTGGCTCCGCACCGGCGAGGGGGAAATGTTCATCCCGGCCCCAACGTCCGAATTGGAGGCTCTGGCCAGCCGGTATCCTACAATGACGCATGAAACCTATGTCCTTGTTGAAAAGCTGGTGAACCTTCCGAAAGCAAGCCAGGACATTATCATGGGCTTTATGCGGGAAGTGGTTGAAGGGTTTGGGGATGTGGCCCCTGGTATTCCTGCAAAGGTTCCGCAAGAAATGACACGGGAAGAAATACATATGGAACTTGACCGGCAGCTTGATGAAGAAAAGAATCAGGCGGACGGTCAATCAGCCTCTGGGCTTGGAGGCTCCGAAAAGGCTACGGGATAAAATAAAAAACTGCCCCGGCGGCAGACCGGGGCGGAAAAGGAGTACTGATATGGACTTTGGTGAATTTGCTTTATCCGATAAACCGGAAGACCGTAGAAAAAGGGAAGTAAAAGCCGCTTCTGCTGAATGTGTGCCTATCAGTGTATCAAGAGAAACGCAAAGCGGCGTTTTCAAAGGATCAAGTAGAAATTATAATACTTGGATAACCGAGTGTGAATGTACCGATTTTCGTCGGCGCAACCTTCCATGCAAGCATATGTATAGGCTTGCTCAAGAATTGGGGTTATATGACCTTAGTTCAGTCAAGGAAGATGCCGAAAAGGTCAAATGGAAAATAACTCCGCAAAGACGGGCAGAATCCTATGAAAAAGTAATTGCGCTCATTGAAACGTACCCAGAAGAAACCCAAATTGAATTGCAATCTGTTCTTTCAGATCGCTATGGTGATATGACGCATATTTGTCAAGATTCCTCTTTACTCGAAAAGCCCATTGCTGACGGTCTTGTTGAAATGGTGGACAGCCCTATCACGATTGTTGAGCGTCACTATCAGAAAACTACTGTTGAAGGAATGCTTGCGGCTGGGTTCATTTTCCCAGATGATGTCAAGCAAACCAAAAAAGCTCGCTATCAGTGGTGTCTTGAGCATCCATCCGTTGCTTGCTCCTATGCGTATCCAGGGTATTGTGTCGTTCGCACTATTGGTGACCTGGAAATCGCAAATAGAAAAGTATATACTTACCTTAACGAAAGATTCTAGACAATCGAAACTCTTATGGTTGAATTATAAAAAAACCGCCCCCGATGCTGGAACATCAGAAGCGGCTATAGAGGGTGAAAGATTTGAGATCCCTTCCACCCTCCTATCTTAACACGCCTATAGGAGGAATGTCAAATGCAATATGAAAATCCGCTATTAGTGGAAAACACGATGCAGGACTGCGTGATCTATGCCCGGTATTCCTCCCATAATCAACGGGAGGTATCTATTGAGCAACAGGTCAAGGAATGTGAGGACTACGCTCGGTATAACGGCCTCCGGGTTGTCAAGGTCTACGCCGACCGGGCCTTGACCGGCACCAGCGACAAGCGGCCCCAATTCCAGAAAATGCTCAAGGACGCCGAGCGGGGCCGCTGGGGCTATGTCCTTTGCTGGAAGGTGGACCGTTTTGCCAGAAACCGCTATGATTCGGCCACCTACAAATACCGGCTCAAGCGTCATGGGGTCCGGGTGATCTATGCAAAAGAATCAATCCCGGACGGCCCGGAGGGCATCCTGCTTGAAAGTATCCTTGAGGGGTCCGCTGAATATTATAGCGCAAACCTGGCCCAAAACGTCAAGCGCGGGTTGCGCTTCAACGCCGAGGCTTGCCTCTCAAATGGGCGCATCCCGTATGGGTACCGCAAAGGAGCGGATGGGCATTTTAAAATCCTCGAAAGCGAGGCGGCGGTGGTCCGTGAAATTTTTGAGCGGTCCGCCGCCGGGGAACAATACGCCAGGATTCTGGAAGACCTCAAGGCCAGGGCGGTCCCCACTCGCAGGGGTGGTCAATGGCGACCGTGTACGCTGCGGGTTATCCTCATGAATGAGGTTTATAAAGGGGTCTATCATTTTGGCGATGTCCGGGTCGATGGCGGTGTTCCCCGGATCGTGGATGATGAATTATGGGAAGGGGCGCAGAAACGTTTGGAAGCTGCAAAGGGGACAAGGGTCTACTCTGCGACTTACCTGTTTACCGGGAAAGTCCGCTGTGGTATGTGCGGGGAGCCTATGACCGGGAAAACGGGGACGGGGCGGTCCGGCACCTACGCTTACTATACTTGCAAGGGCCAAAGGGGAAAGCTCTGCAAGAAAAAGGCCGTCCGGCAGGAGCTGTTGGAGGGCCGGGTCGTGTCCTGCGTCCTTGATGCTCTGAATGACGACGGCCTTGTAAACTGGATCGCTGATGCTGTGGACGAAATGCAAAAGCGGGAAATTGAAAAAAGCCGGGTTGCCCCGGATGCCCTCAAGTCTGAATTGGCCGGGGTCAAGAAATCAATCAAGGGTATCATGGCCGCTATTGAGGCCGGGGTTGTCACGGCAAGCACCAAAGGGCGGCTTTTGGAATTGGAAGGGGAGCAGGAACGCCTGGAGGCTGCTATAGCGGACTTCTCCCTTCCTGTTCCTGCCGTTGATCGGGAGGCGTTCGTGTGTTGGCTTACCCGGTTTAGGGGTGTTTCAAATCTGGACGAAGAAACCCGCCGGGATGCCGTCAACGCCCTTGTCTGGCAAGTCCGGGTATGGGACGACCATGCCGAGGCGGTCCTTAATTATGCCGGGTCCGAGGAAATCGTTCATGTTCCCCTTTTGGATAGCTCCGGCGGCGGTTCGCCTGACGGCGATAAAGGTTGGCCAGTACACCAGCGCACGGTCATTCCCGGCCAGCCGTAGCCCGTCAGCGGTTGGCCCATAGCAATACGGCGTTCAATGGCCCGTTTCTTCTGCTGT